>JAHDEO010000441.1 GCA_020628725.1 Saprospiraceae bacterium | reverse complement strand
CCGAAAAATACAAAGAATCGCATATATATCGCCCATATCTTTGTATCGAACTTATTCACTACTTAATTATAGCACTATGAACGCAGTAAGCACATTTAGAGCGAATACCCTGTAATTCCCAAAATTAGTTTGTAAACCCGCAGGAGGAGGATGCTTCCTCCTGCATTCAAAAAAATGAAGATTACGAGTTCAGTATGAAATCTGGACTTGTATCACACTTAACAAAAGGTATGAGGGCTATCAATTTATTAACAAGAAATTATCTAAAGTTACATAACAAAATGGTTCATGTATATTTGGAAAGTATCTGTATCCATGCTGATGCAGCCCTCTTCTTAAGGGAGATGTTCAATCCGAGAAGCACTTTTTATGCTTTATCGGTGGCTTGGGATTTTGATGATGGAATACCTATTGTTCACAGTAATCTTCCCCTACAACTTTCCTACAACGATACTCGGAGGTATATGGGAAAACCTCTTCTAATATTTGAAGGACATCACATTTGTGGAGGTTTGAATCTGACGGTTTTTGCCTATCAATTTATAGGAGAGAAACAGCAACACAAAAAGTTGCTGCGTAGATTGGAAGGGAATATTCAAACAGTTTTTGCAAAAAAGAACATGCAAGAGGTCGTTTTGTGGGAGAATGATGTGAATAATTTGAAAGGAAATATAACAAAAGAGTTGAATGTTTGTATAAATGATGCTCTCACGGAGCAAAATATGGACATTATTAATATCTTTGAAGGGTTAGTTGGTATAGACAATACTTTTCCGACAGAACAAAAGTCTACGATTAATTATTATCATAAAATGGGAGGCGTAGAGTTGTCAGTGAAAGTGTAAATATTTCATGGTTCGATGGTTATATTGTTTCATTGCTGCATGGCTTCATTGTTATATTGTTTTTTGCTATGCAAAAAACTAAAAATCCCCAACAATCGAACAATGAAGCGATACAACCATGAAACAATCGAACAATGAAACAATAAAAACAATGAAAAATCCTTCTGCACTATCGGATGCACACGGGCGTATCAGGCGTCTTTTAATGGCATTGCCAAAGTATGAAGAAGATGTGGCACATATCGTGAGTTTATTGGCAGATTTAGTGCGAAAATTACCTCATTATACACATTTTGAATTATTTATGTATAATGATATACCAACACAGAAAGCTGTGGAGAAGGCATTGCAACGTGAATTAGTCAATTACTTTTTTTATCCGAATCTTGTAGAAGATAAAGATAAATTGATGGAGCAAATGAAGGATAAAAAATGCTGCATCATCAAAAATCCCTATGATTATAATTTCTCAATTTGGGTGCAAGACCCTTTTATCGTTGTTCAGGAAAAGGAATTTGGTGGGAGAGGGGTGATTCTACTCGAACCACATGACGAAATACGCGGCACAGATGATGATGAAATTGCCGATACTTTTGAAGAATTGGATTTGTATAAGGCAAAAAATATCCCGCTGTCTTTTCACGGAGGCAATACATTGGTAGCAGATGATTTTGTGTTGATTGGTGCATATCATTATAACGAAAGCAAGAAAATAATCGCCGAAAAACTGGATGTTCAAGATGATGAAAAATTGGAACGTATCACCAAATTCCACTTTGCACGTCATCTTGGTAAAGATTTGAAAATCATTCCAATAGGAAATAGTTTGACACAAAAAGATAAATCCGAAGATGCACCTTCATCAGAACCTTTTCCGCATATTGATTTGTATATTTCATTGGCAGGGAGAGATGAAGACGATACATATCGACTTTTGGTCGGCAACCCCATTGCAATACTTCCAAAGGATGAACCTCTGGCAGAATCCATGCAAAATTGTATCGAACCGATTGTAAAAGACCTTGAAGCAAAAGGCTTCCAAGTCACCAGAAATCCGATGCCGCTTACACGCACGAAGCTTGAAAAAGGCAACACCTATTATTGCTTTTATAATAATGCTTTATTAGAAATTGACGGAGAAAGTAGACGTGTATGGATGCCTACATTCGGGCATGGAATATGGGCGGATGCCCTTAGAAAATATGACATCGAAAACCGTGAAATTTGGCACAAATTGGGTTTTGAAGTGAGCGAATTGATTAATTTTCACCCATTTGTACAAGATAAAGCCGGGGTGAGATGTGTCACCAAATACATGGGAAGAACAAGTATTTATCATTCAAATTATAACGAAAACTCTGAATAACAAACGTCAAATTGAAAACGTCTTTGGCTCCATTAGAATTCCTAATAAAACGATGTCTCGCGTTCACACTATGGACTGCAGACTACCAACTATGGACTATTTAACCATTTAATTATCAATCCTTTATGAAAAAATTCAAGCTAGGAAATAACCACTACACCGTAAGCCTGGACCAAGACGGAAAAAACCTGCTCATCACCAACGGCAGCGACCAGTACTCATTCAATTTTACACGCAAACCTATCGGTATTACCGTCCAAGGAAGCGAATTACACATCGTAGATGCTTTGGAAGAAACAGCACGCGATGTCAGATTTAAAGTAGACGACAGCATGAGCCTCAGTGTTGAGAGTTTCCCGTTTCCAGGGAGCGGGACTGAACATGCGCTTGTCGTAGGTATCGACGATTTGCGTACCGGACGTACGATTAGTGCGGTTTCGGTGGATGGTCATATCGTCAATCTGTATCGTAGAAGCGGATTTATCGTGGTGAGTAAAGCAGCTTAACCGAAGTAGATTCCGATTAAACTGAAGAGATTTAAATTTTTGTTAGTAGTATAATTTGGGTTAGGGTAGCCGCAGCTTTGCCTGTGCGTTACCCTTTTTTAATGCTTAAATACGATAATGATGAAATGCTTAAATTCTTTCATTGATTCATTTCATTTAAGCATTGTAGCATTTCATCATTTAAGCATTGACCAACTTCTGTCGAATTGATTTTTTCGCACGTTGAAGGCGCATTTTTACCGCACTTTCACTGATATTCATCGTTTGAGACAACTCATTGATGGTTTGCCCTTCGCTGTATTTCATCCACAGTATTTTCAATTTATCATGTTGGCGATACTGCTCCAATTGTCCCTCCATTTTTTCATATAACAGCTTGGTTTCCAAATCACTATTCTTTTCAGTATCGCGTGTGTCACCTCCTGCAAAGCGGCTATAATTATTGATAAATTTGACCTCTTGGTTTCGTTTTCTTAGAAAATCAATACAATAATTGTGTGTGATAGAATACAACCAAGTTGTCGGATGACTACGAAATTGAAAGGTGGGCAATTTAGCGATGATTTTGATCCAGATTTCCTGACTCAAATCGCGTGCATCTTCTTCAGACTGCGTCATTCGCAAGCACTTCTGATATACTTTGTGGTTGTACCTTTGGTACAATGTTTCCACATTAAATTCGCTAACGGGATATTTGACTTTTATACGTTTCGGGTGATTGGACAATAAATTGTTCTCTACCATTTTGGATGACTTGGTAATAAGCAAGGATGAGGAAATAAAATGTTTTTCTTTAAACGATACTTATTAGCAAAACATAATTTTTGATGTTTTGCATAATTAAAAATTGCTAAGTAGGAAAGTGCTTCTGTACCGCAAATCTATTAATTAAAATCCTAATTACAAAAAAAATGTTAAAATTTGATAACATATTATATATTGTTAAATAAATTAACATGGAATTAATGCAAGTGTTAGTGTTTGATTTTCAGAAAAATAAAGTGAGTGTTTTTTGCAAATACATCTATTTGTAGCTCAAATGACGTTTATCGATAATCATTTTGTCAAAAACTGTTTTATTTCTTAAAATTGCGAAGTGATTATACAACTGTAAAATGATTGACAATCCTTCTACGTTAATTCATGCTAATTTGATTCAAAAAAGACGAAAAATATTAATGATTTTATGATTTTTTAGTTTGAATGACTACTACGTGAAGAATAATAAATCACTCAAAATTTCATTGGAAGGTGGCAAAAATAATCTCCCCAAGAATGTAAAGTTATTTTTGCAGCGTTCCAATGAATGGATCTAAATTTGAACATGAAAATAAAAACAACATTCTTAATAGCACTTACTTTATTTCTTACGAATTGTACAACTGATACCAACTACGATAAAGCTGCCGCAGCAAATCCTGATTATCTTCATCAATCCCTCAAAAAACTAACGGACGTCATCGTACACGATATATTTTCGCCGCCTGTTGCCAGTCGAATTTATGCCTATCCGAGTATCGCAGCCTACGAAGTGATACGTCAGGAACGTGCTGATTATCAAAGTCTTGCAGGGCAACTCAACGAACTCGCTCCGACTCCAAAACCCAAACCCAACCAAGAATATTGTTTCCCGCTGGCGGGCGTTCATGCCTTTTTGACGGTAGGTAAGGCATTGATATTTTCTGAGGAAAAAATGGTCGAATTTACCGAAGAAGTTCATCAAGCCTACCGTGATGCGGGTGTTCCCAAGCGCACCTTCCGCAACTCCCTCGAATATGGCGAACAAGTTGCCCAACACATCCTCGCATGGGCAGATAAAGACAACTACAAACAGACGCGCACCTATCCAAAATTCGCCCTCAATGACGAAACCGCACGCTGGCAACCTACCCCGCCCGCCTATATGGAAGGCATCGAACCGCATTGGCGCGAGATACGTCCGTTTGTATTGGATTCGGCGCAGCAGTTTGTGCCGTTACCGCCTTCGCCTTTTGATTTGAGCATGGGCAGTCCTTTCCGCAAAGAGACAATCGAAGTCTATGAAACCGTCAACAACCTCACGCCCGAACAAACCGAAATTGCCAACTTCTGGGACTGTAATCCCTACGTGCAGCATCAGACGGGACATGTTATGTTTGCTACTAAGAAAATCACTCCGGGTGGTCATTGGATGGGTATTGCAGGTATCGCTGTTAAAAGTACGGATGCGAACATCATGGAGTCGGCTGCCACCTATGCGTGCACGGCTATCGCACTTGCGGATGCCTTTATCGCTTGTTGGGATGAGAAGTATCGTAGTAATCTCATTCGCCCCGAAACCGTTATTAATCAACACATTGACGAATCGTGGATGCCGCTTTTACAGACGCCGCCCTTCCCCGAACACACTAGCGGACATAGTGTTATTTCTACTGCCGCCGCCACGATGTTGACCCATCTGCATGGCGATAATTTTGCTTTCGAAGATTATGTTGAAGTCGAATATGGCTTGCCTACCCGCAATTTTCCTTCTTTCAAAAAAGCTGCTGAAGAAGCTGCGATTAGTCGTCTTTATGGTGGGATTCATTATATGCCAGCCATCACGCAGGGCGTGGAACAAGGGAAGAAAGTCGGGGATTTTGTAGTGAAGAATGTGCGGATCCGAGAATGATTGAGAGATAACTTTAATACTAATTATTACTATAATGAATTGTTACGTTTGCAACACAGAAATTAATAGCGAAAATGAAACCAATGAACATATAATACCAAATGCAATTGGAGGAAGATTAAAATCAAAAGAGTTAATATGTAAAGAATGTAATTCAAAATTTGGGGATAGAATAGACGCAGCATTGGCAAAGCAATTGGAAATATTTTCAAATATTTTTATGGTAAAAAGACATCGAGGAACGCCTCTACCTATCGTTTTGAAAGACTCCAAAGGGAAAAAATATATGTTGCAGCCAAGTGGGCAGATGGAACTTCCAAAGCCAGATGTAGAAATAGCCTCTGAGGTAGATAAGATTACTTTTTCAATAACAGCAAGAGATGAAAAAGAATTGAAAAATATTCTAAAAGGAATAGCTGCAAAATATCCTAACTTTGACATTAACAAAGCCATTGATTCGGCAGAACGGACTGAACATGACTTTAACGATTCATTTACCATTAGTAGTAAAATTGGTGGTGATGAAGTATTTAGAGCAGTCTGTAAGTGTGCAGTTAATTTCTATTTGTATAAGAAAGGGGAACGTTCTCAAATTAAGCATTTACTTTCCTTTATTAATGGAACAAGCAATGAAAGAATAGTTTGGCTACATTATCAAGATAATCTATATGAGTTGAATGATAATGAGTGCTTTCATGCTATACATCTTGTCGGGAACATGAAAGATAAAGTCTTATATTGCTACATTGATTTTTTTAATACGTATA
>JAHDEO010000440.1 GCA_020628725.1 Saprospiraceae bacterium | reverse complement strand
TGTCAGAGAATGTGCGAATAAAAAGTTGCACTGAGACTCAAAACCTGATTTGCTGTATAGGTGTCAGACAAGTCAGAGAATGTGCGAATGAAAAGTTGCACTGAGACATTTTTGGAAACATCTCACAGGAACGTTGCCAAGTCAGAGTATGTGCGAATGAAAAGTTGCACTGATGAGGTGTGCTGACGTGTCGAAGTGCTGACGTACTGATGTACCAAATTAACGACCATACATCCGCACAACAACACGTCAGCACATCAGCACGTCGAAATGAAAAGTTGCACTGCTAAATCGTGTTAAGGTGTTATGGTGCGGAAGTGTTATCGTATCGAAAAACGACAATACGACCACACCATAACATCACAACACATCAAAAAAAAACCGTATCTTGTGGAAAAATTACGTACATGGACTTATTACAACGCATTACGATAGACCCGCAAGTGTCGCATGGCAAACCCGTCATACGTGGTATGCGCTATCCGGTGGAGAGTATTTTGGAGTACCTTGCCGGAGGCGATACGATAGAGGATATTTTGGCGGAGTTTGCGGATTTGGAGCGTGAAGATATACTCGCTTGTTTGGCTTACGCTGCTACGGCTATCAAGACCAAAAGCATACTCATCACCGACATAGCCGCCTGATATGATTTTCATTATTGATGCTCATTTACCTCGCGTAATTGTTGGTCAGATAGAAGCACTTGGTCACGAAGCCATCCACACTTCCGACTTGGAAATGGGCAACAAAACGCCCGACGAAGCCATTAACGAACTCGCCGTAGAACGCATGGCAACTGTTGTGAGTAAAGATGCGGATTTCTACAATACGTTTCTGCTGCACCGCAAACCACCTAAACTTGTCATGGTCAAGGTGGGCAATATGCGTTTGAAAGAATTGAGCGCACTTTTTGAGATGTCATTACCCAAAATCATAGATGCACTCGGTAGTTATGATTTAATCGAATTGCACCAAGACAAAATCATCGGAATAGATTGACACACAACGAACACCACACCGCAACCCTCCAATCCCCCGAACTCGAAGCCTTTAGCATCTTTCATGCCGAGCGCACCCACGCGCCGCGCAGCTACACGCCTCACGTATCCGCGCAGGTCGTAAAAATGGCGCGTTATCTGCAAGGCATCATCAAAAGTGAATTTGCCGACACCCATCGCCACGACTGTATCAACATCGAAGATTTCAAGAAAAAATACCAACGTTACCAAGACCTTATCACCCAAGCCGAAAAAGCCGCTACCTTTCCCGAACCTCGCTTTTTTGTAGATAGTCAACACATCTACCGCTATCACACCGACACTTCCCGTCACATCATTCCACCCGATTCCGACCCCGCGACCAACCACGCTTACCTGCTCTTTTTTCCATTCAAATTACGTCATCTCGAACCTAAATATTTGTTCAATTTTCTTGGCTGTCAGTCGGAAGGCTACGGCGAGGGATTCGATGCCTTTCTACGTGCTTACCTCATTGATTGGGAAGCAGAAGGTTTGATTAAGCCATCAAAGCGAGAAATGTGTAAAGTTTGGTTGGACGAAAAGCCGGGTTGGAAGGAAAGCAAAACACCCAAACGCAAAGCACCATCCAAAGAAAAACAGATTAAAACCGCGCTCGAACATATTGCCTTTTTTGGTGGTGAGAATATTCAGAATCAAAAAATTATGAAGGACGAAGATTTTGAGCGATTAAAGGAATACGTAACTATTCTGATTCGTGATGAAAAAGTGCCGGATGATATTGAGCCGTTTCCGACACTGAATATTGGGAATGGCTACATCAAATACACCTTTTATCTTATTCACAAAGAACTGTACACCATCAAGCCTCAAAAACCGTACTTTGTCGAATTTATAAAAGCTACATTCAGGCAGTTTGAAAATGCCGAACTTTCCACTATCAAAGCTAAATTTGCTCAAAAACCAACTCATTACGACAGCGATTTGCAAAAAATGAGAGGGTTAGTTGGGTGAGTTGTTCTCACCTCTTTCTCACCGTTGTTATTATCCCCTCTTTTGTGCCATCATTAACATTTAAAATGAAAATAATGGCAAAGAAAATTTTAACCGAACTCACCGAAACAGAAATCCGCCAACTATTCCGCGAAGAACTCCAACAGGTACTCGCCACACATGGCAACACTACGCAAGGCACAAAACGGCGTATTGTTTCCTTTGCGGAAGGCTGCGAATACGTCAGCATCAGCACATCGCACGGCTACAAACTCACCTCACAAGGTTTAATTCCACACAGCAAGCGCGGCAAACGCATTTACTTCGATTTGGACGAACTTGATGCGTGGATGCTCGCCAACAAAGTCAAAACCGTCAACGATATGCAGACGGAAATTGACGATTATCTAAAGAAAAATGCGAAAGGATGAGCAAAGCAAACAAAGCACCGCAAGCGGATATTTCTCAGGATGATTTTGAAAATGAAGCCAAACGAATGACAGCATCAGGAAATCCGAAACCGCATGATTCGGGTGATAGAGTGAATACACAATTTGGTATTTTTCAGGTCAAAAAGGCGAATCAATTTATAGAGGAAGCCAAGCTGCGTCCGATCTATCTTATTCGGCGCGATGATAGGGTAGGGGTGGCATTGGCGAAAGGCGGGTATCCTGTGTTTTGGGATTGGTGAAGAATGGGTAAAGGGAAAACGGAATTATTTATTAATTAGCGGAACTAAATTTTAAAGCCTACGCGCACCTTTTTTTCCTAAAGGAAAGCTTTCCCACAGATGTTTTTTGTGGGCTGACACCCTTTAGGGCTGGGGTGTGAGAGGGGGAAATAGCAATTAAGAGATTCCCGCAATAGTGCGCGATTTAGTGTTTTTGCCATTTTTGACTACTTTTGAAATTATTTTGCGGAAAGTATTGTAATTAAAGGTGTTTCAGCCGTTTTTTTGTGACATCAAAATTTTCATCTAACGTGATTTAGTGGGCGATTTAGTGGGTGAATTAGTGTGTAATAGGGTTATGCTATAATTCTAATGCTGATAATTATTCCTTAACTTTACGCACAGTTCAGCTTGGTAAATGACAAAATGAAAACACCATGAGCAAATTACAACCTACGCAAAACCTTTTCGACAAAATCAAAACCCTCGTACAACAAGCACGGGCGCAAGTTACACGTACCATCAACAAAACGATGGTCGTAACTTATTACGAAATCGGACGGTATATCGTAGAAGATGAACAAGCCGGAGCAGAACGCGCCACTCGCCACAAAAAGACTTTGATAAATCTCTCCAAGCAACTCAATCAAGAATTTGGTCGCGGTTTTTCGGTAGATAATTTACAGAATATGCGCCATTTTTATTTGGTCTATTCAAAATACGAGACACCGTCTCGTATTATGGAAAATGCGAGTTTGAGTTGGTCGCATTTTATATTTTTATCGCGCATAGACAACGAAGCCGAGCGCAACTTCTACGAAATTGAAGCCACCAAAAATCAATGGTCGCTACGCGAACTCAAACGCCAATTTAATAGCGCATTGTATGAGCGACTGGCATTGAGTATCGATAAAGACGGCATCAAAACGCTATCTGAAAAAGGGCAAATTATCGAAAAGCCCGAACAGATGATAAAAGACCCTTACATCTTGGAGTTTTTGGACTTAGCGACTCGCACACAATATTCCGAAAGTGACTTTGAACAAGCCATCATCGACAAACTCCAAGCCTTCTTACTCGAACTTGGTAAAGGCTTCACCTTCGTAGCCCGACAAAGCCGTATCACCTTCGCCGAAAAACACTTTTATATTGATTTGGTCTTTTATAATCGCATACTGCAATGTTTTGTTTTGATAGACTTGAAGATAGGCGAACTTACTCACCAAGCACTCGGACAGATGCAAATGTATGTCAATTATTTCGACAGAGAAAAACGCCTTGAACATGAAAATAAGACCATCGGTATCGTAATTTGTCGCCAAAAAGAGGATGCCATTGTCGAATACACACTCCCCGAAAATACACAGATTTTTGCCAGTCAATACCAAACGGTATTACCCGATAAAGCATCACTACAAGCGCAAGTGAGAGCGATTTTGGAGCAGGAACAAAAAGGATGATTGAAATGAATGAAGGCAGTTGTTAAGTAATTCTTTATAACTGAATTTACATCTAACTCTTTGTCTTTCAGTATATTTGTGATGTGCATACTGATGTTGGGGATAGAGGTGTCAAAAAATTTGGCGAGTTATTTTTGGTTCATCCATACATTGCCGTCTTTCATTACACCAAATGCAAAGGCAGCATATTCAACTCCCTTTTAACGGCTCGCCAATTCGGATAAAAGCGGTCAAGATGTGCTTGGAATTGTTCGTTGTGGTGACGGACAAGGAAGTGCGTCATTTCATGTACAAGGACGTATTCGAGGCAGTGACGCGGTTTTTTGGCGAGTTCGAGATTGAGGAGTATATGGCGTTTTTCGATATTGCATGAACCCCATTGCGTTTGCATTTTTTTGACCGTCCATTTTTGCACTTTCAGCTTGGTTTTTTGTTCCCATTTTTCGAGGATTTCGGGAATGACGGTTTTTAGATGTTGGCGGTAAAACTCATTGAAAACCCGTGCTTTACCTTCGCGAGTCGTGCCGGGTTGTACGTAGAGGTCGAGGTATTTGCGATTGCGGATTTTGATTTCGTGTTTGCCGTAACGTTCTATGACATTGAGTAAATAACGTCTGCCGTCGAAGTAGTGGCTTTCGCCGGAAATGTACTCGCGAGGGAGTTCACGGAGTTGTTCGTAGAAGTTTTTTTGATGCTTTTTTATCCAACGTAATTTGGTGATGGCAAACAAGCGTATCGCTTCATCGCTCAGGGTTTGCGGGGCAGCAATACGCACCCTGCCCGTTGGTGGATAGACCGCCAAATGGAGATTTTTGATGTCTTTTTTGACGACATCAATTTGTACATCTAAAACTTGTATTTGTGTTGGTTCGGTCATTGCTGTGAACGTAGCACGGTGCTTCCAGCCCATGTCTTGCGTATGTATGTGGCACGGGATGGAAGCACCGTGCTACGTATTCAATATTCTTTTTGCTCTTTGATAATCTCAAAAATATCATCAATATCGTGTTCTTCGGGCAATACTTTTTTAATGGCATTTTTCAATTCTTTCTCTTTCATAAAATTACCCCTGAAATCATCGGGTTTATTGTATTGGACTGCCGCGTCCATTAGAATGGCTAAATTTTCATCGTGATTTAGATTGTCATATAAATTTCGCTTGGCAGGAGAATTGAGCGAATCGGGATAAGTTTTGGTCGTTTCCGGCTTCACGACTTGGCGCGAGAGGTCGGCAATACGTTCCAAATATTTCTCATAATTCACCGCTTTGCGATTGCGTTCATGTATCAATTCTTCCAAAATGGCAGACATTCTATCATAGTATTTCGGATTTTCGGGTTTCTTTTCCACGATGAGTTTGCGGACGTTGTTTTCCATAGTTTCCGCCATGCTTTCTTGGTTTTCTCTGATGTCTTTGGGTTGCGTCTTTTTTGCTTTATCAAAGCCGCGTTCTACGATGAGTTCGATGAGGGTGAGGTCGCGGAGTTCTTCGGCGATTTGCAGACTTTCATCAGCACGGATATAGCTGTCGATGAGGTGGCGCATATCGGGTTCATATTTTTTTAAATCAATATAATCGCCGCTTAATTTTTCGATAGTATCACGCAAATTTGTGTAAAATTTAACTTCCGCCTTGATGTCTTCCACTTGCTTGGGCGTGTAACCCGCTTCCTGCATTTGACCCGCGATATTCGCATAAGCGCGTATGAGCGAGACGGTGAATTTGTACAAATGCACCCGCAATTCGCGTTTATCATCTAAGTCATTTTCGTTGATAGATTTTCCACAAAAAAATAATTGAAATTGCTCGTTATTTTGCGGGAAAACAGGCTCGCACAAGGCTTTGAGTGTATCGCGTGCTGCCTCTAATCGCTCTCGGTCCTTTTCGATTCTATCGGTGAGCAAGCCCTGAATGTCGTCTTTATCGTATTCGCCAAAGGCTTCGGCGGTGTAATCATTGATAGCGTTTTCGAGACTGCGAAACAAGTCTTTATAATCAACGACATAACCGTATTCCTTGCTTTCACCGTCCAAGCGATTG
>JAHDEO010000015.1:1135-34779 GCA_020628725.1 Saprospiraceae bacterium | reverse complement strand
CTAGTGCTTGGATTCGTAAATAATTGACACAATCACACTTAATCGAACATTGCTAAAAATTACCTATCTTTGGATTATAATTTGGTAGTTTCGTCATAGTTTCTGGCGCGAATTATGCTGCAAATAAAATACTCGCGTAAATTCCATTTCTAAACCCTTTTGTTCCACACACGTATAATGACATAAAAATGAATGGTTTGCAAAACCACTTTGCAACGGTAGGGCTATCTATACCATCTATTTTGTACACCATTCTGATTTCACACTCCCTATCTCGCGGTTAACAGTTTACAAATCAACGATAATGTCTTCGCCAAGTTATGAATTATGAATTTTGAATGAATTTAAATTACATTTCGTTTTTTACTGATAGTGAGACTTTTAAAAAATAAAAATTTATTATCATTCATAATTTTTCATTCAAAATTCAAAATCGGCGAACACATTACAACGAATCACGATATAAATTTAAATATTTATGAAAAGGCTATTTACGCTTACATTTTTTGTATTTGCACTGACAAATATCGGCTTTGCTCAAAAAGCAAGTCTCAATATCGACCTTACAAGAAAATTAGTTTCCCTCGAAAAAAATGGAAAAATGGACGAAACATTACAAGTCATGGTACAAGGTGATTTAACCGCCATCCAAGACGAAGTAAAAAATGCACGCGGCACCTACAAATACGGTCGCAAAGGCATCGCCGCAATTAGCATTCCCGCCTCCGGTATCGCCCAATTGCAACGCCATCCTGCAATTAAGCACATCGAATTTTTCCAAATGGAAGCTAAATTGCTCGGTGATTTTTTACGAGTAAATAATAACTTGGATTCACTACATCAAGGTTTAGGTTGCCTTCCACAAGGGCTTGATGGCGAAGGCGTTATCGTAGGTACAGTTGATTCGGGTATCGACTACCGACACCCTGATTTTCAAAATGCCGACGGCAGTACACGCATCTTGTATCTTTGGGACCAATTGGTTGGAAATGTAACAAATGTCTCCTACGGCTACGGCTATGAATGGGAAGCAACAGACATCGACGATGGCAGTATCCAACACGACCCCTGGATTGCAGGTAACGGACACGGCACGGGCGTAACAGGTGCAGCTACGGGCAACGGTTCGGCAGTTCCCGGAAAGTATGTCGGTGCTGCTCCAAAGTCAGACATCATACACGTACAACTCCGCAACAGCAGCTACCCCACCTCATTTGTAGATGCCGTCGAATACATCTTCAATAAAGCTGACGAACTTGGTAAACCTTGTGTCATCAATTCCAGCGTAGGCAGTTATCGCGGTTCGCATGACACCCGACCTTTATACGTGCAATATATCGAAAATCTCTTGGACGAAAAGCCCGGTCGCGTACTCGTACAAGCTGCCGGAAACGGTTCAGCAGTACGCCAACATCTCGGCTATCAAGTCACGGCTGATACGGTGTTTTCATGGTTCAAAAGAAATAACAACCTCGGCTACGTGTATTATGATTTATTTGCGGATAAAGCAGATTTCGATGGAGTACATTTTGCATTAGCCTGTAGAGATAAAAATGATTATTCGTTTAAAGGCATCACACCATTCTACAATATGCTCGCGGATTTTCCCGGACTTTCTACTACCACGCGAACAGTTACCAAAACACTTCGCCATCCTACTACCAATCAAGTCATGGGCAATATCGAAATTTATGCCCAACTCAATCAGGGGGTTTATGATATGGCATTTGTCGTCTACCCTTCTGTAACAACGGATTACTGGGAATTTACGACTACCGGAAGCGGTTATTTTGATGTGTGGAGCAACGGCACACTCATGGGTACATCCAGTGTAGAGCCACCACACAAATTGCCCGATGCTTCTGTTTTCCCGGATATAGTACGATACAAAGCAGCCGACACATTACGCACGGTTGTAACGGGTGCGAATTGTTCCGAAAAAGTCATTTCAGTCGCCAATTATTCCGCATCCACTTCGTGGATTGGATATGATGGCGGTACATATTATAATGAAGTCGTTGGCGGGGCAAAAATCCCCGATTCCAGCACAGGACCAACCCGCGAAGGCTTGCTCAAACCCGATATTGCAGCATCGGGCAATTACACTGCCGGTCCGCAAGTCTTGGAGCGACTCAACGAACTACAAAGCATTCCCGAACGTCTTGCGCCCGAAGGTTGGCACGCTACCAAATGGTCAGGTACATCTATCGCTGCGCCTGTGGTGACGGGTACAGTGGCGTGCTATTTACAGCAATTTCCCAATGCAACTTATGCAGAAGTCAAGACAGACCTTCTCAATGCAGCTAAGGTAGACCAAAACGTCCTCGACCAATACGGCACAGCACCAAATTACGGTTGGGGACATGGTAAATTGGATGGATATAATTTTGTAAATAATGCCATAGTAGCTGCTAATGCTCAGGGGAATCTTGACCTCCGTCTTGACGTACATGTCTACCTTGAAGGCGCGATAGACGAGACTGCACTTCCGACAATCGCTATGCAAACCGACATGAATGACAGAGGCTTACTGCCCGGACAAACTCCTGACAACCCACTTGTGACACCTACGCCTGCAGTGCATCCCTTTACAGATGCTCATTGGTATTATAATGGTCCCGAATCCGGTTTTGATGACTTAGATTATGCCGCAATTGCTGCCGTAAATGGTGGTAAAAAAGTGGTTGATTGGATAATTCTAAGTTTGCGTTCTACCACCGACCCTGCGACTACAGTTTTCCGAAAAGCAGCATTTGTCTTAGAAGATGGAAAGGTTGTTTTTCCTGATAATTGTGCGCTCGTTCCTGCCGGACAAACGTATTATATCGTTATTGAACATCATTCTCACATGGCGGCAATGTCGCATATGCCCGTTACGTTTGCAGGTAATGTATTGACTTATGATTTTCGTACACAAGATGGTTATCGCACATCTACAAGTGTAGGGCAAAAGGAAGTCTACCCCGGTGTATGGGCATTATATGGTGGCGATGGCGACCAAGCATTTGATGCTCCCGGTTACGACACCAACGGCAGAGATAAAGATATTTGGGTGGAGTGGAATGGCTTTTTCGACCTCTACATTCCTGCTGATTTCGATATGAATGGAGATGTTAATGGTGATGACAAAATTATTTGGTCGGAGAATAATGGTTTGAATTCTGTGACAGGAAAGGTGCAAAACTAAATTGGTCGAGCATAGATATATCTTTGTCGATATGATATTATAAGGGGTTAAAGATTTTGATTTTTTCTCTATCTTTGCCCCATGAAATTTGAATTTAAATCAGACTTAATCGAAACACGTACCGTCAATAGACGTTGGGTGATGATTGGCTTGGCGGCAGTGGGTTTGTTGGGCTTAGGGGCGTTTGATTATTTTAGCGACGGTAAAATTGGTATCATTGACAATCTGCTCAAACTCGCGGATATGAGCGATTGGGCGCAAATGGCTTATGCATTGATACTCGCATTGTTGGCATTATTTGTACTGCCAATGTTAATTCAAGTATTTCGAAAAAAGCGTGTGGCGGCAGGAAAGGTATATTTTGATGAAGAAACTTTATTTCTGAAAGATAAAGGTGAAGTCTACAAAATCCCACAGGAAGTATTGGACGAAATTCGTTTTGACCTCAAAAAAGTGCCTGAGAATTATGTGTTTAAGCCGGGTACAGTTGAGGGCGGTAACTTTATGACCATTCCAATGGGCAATAAAGAGCATACCTACGAATTACAAATCGACTCTGCCGAACAAAAGCAAGACCTACTCAATATGGTCGAGTTTCTCCGTATCAATCACGATGTAAAAGTAAAGGTCAAAGAAACTGAGAAATGACGGTAGACGGTAGACGGTGGACGGTAGACGGCAAGGTGCAAGCAAACTCCCCTTTAGGGGGTTGGACGGTGGACAGTTCGTGGACGCTATTTTTGGATAGAGATGGGGTGATTAATCACAGGATTCCCGGTAGCTATGTGATGGAAATTGAGGCGTTTAAATTTATGGAAGGTGTTCGGGAAGCGGTGCGTTATTTCTCTAAGATTTTTGGACGTATCGTTGTTGTCACCAATCAACAAGGTATCGGAAAAGGTTTAATGACAGACGCTCAACTCGCTCGCGTACATGCACATATGCGTGAGCAAGTCGAACTTTCCGGTGGTAGATTAGATGCGATTTATTATTGTCCAAAATTGGCGAAAGATAATCCCGAATGCCGCAAACCTAATGTAGGCATGGCACTCCAATCCCAAGCAGATTTTCCTGAAATTGATTTTCAAAAATCCATCATGATAGGCGATTCTATCACAGATATGCAATTTGGATTGAAGTTGGGCATGAAAACCGTTTTTATCCAAACAAAACCTGAAGACGCAACAGCAGCAGCAACTTTACCAATTGACATATACTGCCAAAAACTACACGACTTAGTTGGTTATCTATCGCCCAAACTACAACACAACGATACTACAACACCATGACACTAATTAGTGATGATGTCCGCCCGGACCATGTACATGCCCGTGTGCGATTTCGGACTCGGTAGCTTCGCGTACCGTTAGTATTTTTCCTGTAAAATGTAAATCTTTTCCAGCCATTGGTGCATTAAAATCCAATTTCACCATATCCGCAGTGACGCCTACGATTCTCGCTTGCATACGATGTCCTTGGTCATCTTGCATCATGACAGGCTTACCCAATTGAATCAATTCTTCATTGACCACACCATCTACTGCAAAATTTTGTTTGCTGACTTCAATAACTGCTCTTGGGTCAAATTCTCCGTAAGCCTCCGCAGCTTTTAATAAAAAGCTAAAATCACCCCCTGCTTCCATTTCCGACAAATTTGCCTCAAAAGACGGCAACATCATTCCAACACCATATAGAAAAGTCAGTGCATTATTTTCGTCTGCTACTTCAACTACTTCTCCCAAAGCACTTCCGTCGCGCAGCGTATAAGTCAATGAAATGACCTTATTTTTACTAATTGTCATAAAATTAATTTAGGGACAGGTCGCGACCTGTCCGTACAAGGATAAGTTTAAAATTAATTTCACATAAAAACCTGATAATCAAATCTTTACTGCGATTTAAACCTGAATTTACTTAAAAATTGGGTGCGAAGGTACGAATAGTTATTAGTCGATTCTATTTATCACAAATGTTTTTTGAAAAAATAAAAAATAGTATAACGTCACACAAAGGACTATAATCAAAGTGTAATTTTTCAAAAAAATATTCTACGTTTGCAGTCGAAAACGAATCACAAAATTGTGATTCATTATAATATTTCGTTTGTTATCAATAATCCAAATTTAAGCACAATGAAAATTCAGTTAATAGAAGTAATGTCGGAAATCGGGGCGGGTACGCGCGGTGCAAGCATGTGCGCCGCAGCCATCAAAACCGCCGCCGAAAACACCACAGATGATTATTTTAAAAAATATGACTTGGTTCGTGTTGAGCACGAAAACCACTTACTTTTCGACCCCGCACTTGACCTCGAAACGCCTCACGCTAAGCGTATTGAAGGCATGGTACGTCTCTATGAACGCATTGTAAAATACGTATCGGGAACACTGAAAAAGAATGATTTCCCGATTATATTAGCAGGCGACCATTCCGTTGCAGGTGGTACGATTGCCGGTGTAAAAAATGCTTTTCCCGATAAAGAATTAGGAATCATTTGGGTCGATGCTCACGCCGATTTGCATACGCCATACACCACACCATCGGGCAATATGCACGGAATGCCGCTTGGTATTTCGATGGGATTGGATGCCGAGAGTCGCATTGAATTTGGCCTCAAACCCAATATTATCAATGAAAAAACACGTAAGAATTGGGAAATTATCAAAAATATCGGTCATCCATCACCTAAAGTGAAGCCCGAAAATGTGGTTTTTCTCGGTTTACGCGATTATGAAGAAGAGGAAGAACACATGGTTCACGGTCATCATATGCTCAAAATCGGCGTAGAGGAAGCCCGCGAAGATGGCTTCAAGACCACTGCCAAACGCGTTCTCAAACGGCTTGAAGATGTTGACATTATATATGTCACTTTCGATGTAGACAGCTTGGACTGCGATGCCGTCTCGCATGGTACGGGTACGCCTGTGCCCAATGGTTTGTTCGAGGATGAGGTAATTGCCTTTTTCTCTGTCATTCTCGCGGAAACGAAAGTAAAATGTTTTGAAGTCACTGAGGTAAATCCTACATTGGATGAAAAGAAAAATGTAATGGCAGAGACGGCATTTAGGATTTTAAGGTCTGCGACGAAGAATATTGAAGCGTATCGTTAAAAAATGAAATAACCCAACTGTATTATGTTCAAACCTTATAGGTTTTAAAAACCTATAAGGTTTATTTTTAACTTAATATAAATATTATTTACGAAAATATTTTTAAGAAAACCACAAACGAATAATTACGAAAATTTAATTTCTCAAAATATTTCAAGATATTGCGGTCGCGTAAATTACGGTTTGGATGAGTGCCATTTGCCATCCACCGTCCACCGTCTACCGTTTATATGAGCAGAACAAAACAAATCTTACAGACTGTCCCGACCTTTTTCAAATATATTTTGGTGGGATTGGTCGTGGTGTTTATCAGTTTCTTATTTCCAAAACATGCCAAATTTCAATACAATTTTGAAGAAGGGCAACGATGGATGTATGATGATTTGAAAGCACCATTTGACTTTGCAATTTTAAAATCCGATACAGAAATTCGACAAGAAACGGAGATTTTTGACGCCGAATTTAGTCCCTATTACCAACGCGAACCTAAGAAAACAGAGGAAGGACTAAATAGATTTGACCAATTATTCGCCAAAAAAATAATTGATTTGGGAAATGATTCTACTTACATAGAAGTCATTAATAATCAAGAGAATTATAAAGAATTCGGACGCGCAGTTTTGACGAATTTATATGAAAAAGGCGTCATCGCGCTCATCCCCGAACATCAAAATCGCGGTAATTTATTCAAAGTAAGAGTTACTTATAAAAATACGGTAGAAACTCCCGCACAAAACTTCTACAACAATCGAAAAGCCACCGAATTTATCATTGACACCCTTCCTCAAAGCGGCTTGGGAATGCCGGGTTTCTTGACCGGACCGCTACAAGAATCGCTCATTCCCAACATCATCTACGACGAAGCACAAACCGAAAAACACTATAAAGAAGAAAAAAGCGAAAAAATCACACCTTCGCGTGATATGGTGAGACAAGGCGATGTCATTGTGTATAAAGGCAACATCATCACCGGCGAAATCAACCAACAATTGCTCTCGCTCAAAAACGCCTACGAACAAAATATTACCAAAGAAAAAAGTCCGCTTTGGGTCTTGTTCGGTTACTTCCTTTTGACGGCACTTATCATGAGTGTTTTTGTTGGTTTTTTACGAATGAATCAACGACAAATTTTTGATGATTTTCGACAGTTGATTTTCATTTTAATGTGGATAGTGGTATTTAGTTTGGTCGTCTACCTTGCCGTCAAATCAGGGTTCAACTCGCTGCTTTATGCCATACCTTTTTGTATTGTTCCGGTCGTTATCAAAAACTTTCAGAATCCTCAATTAGCATTATATACTCACATTGTCATCGTATTGATAGCCAGCTTTTTATGCCCATTGGGTTACGAATTTACTTTCGTACAAATCCTTGCAGGAATCGTCGCTATACTCGCCAATGTACGCACACGCTACATGAATCTTTTCTTCCGTTCGATGTTGTACATTCTTTTGGTTTATAGTTTGGCATTTTTCGGGTTATCGCTTATCAAGGAAGGCTCGATTATGAACCTGAGTTTCCGTCCGCATGGCTTGATTCATATTTCTTTGTTGGTGAATGTGTTCTTAACCTTATTGGCGTATCCTTTGATACCTTTATTGGAACGCATTTTTGGTTTTACTTCCGAAATTACGCTGGTCGAGCTTACGGATTTGGATAAACCGCTATTGCGTGATATGTCCATCAAAGCTCCGGGTACGCTTCAACATTCATTGCAAGTTGCCAACCTTTCCGAGGCTGCTGCCAAGGCTATCAATGCGAATGCGCTCTTGGTCAAAGTTGCCGCCTTATACCACGACATTGGCAAGACCTTACACCCACTCAACTTCATTGAAAACCAAAGCAACGGCAACCCCCATGACGACACTAGCGACCTTGACAGTGCGAAAGCCATTATTGAACACGTTACTGAAGGTGAAAAAATGGCAAAAAAGGCGGGTCTACCCGAAGTTATCACGGATTTTATCACTACGCATCATGGCACTACGCGGGTAGAATATTTTTACAGACAACATCTCGAAAAGCATCCCGACGAAGAAACGGACGAAAGCCAATTCCGCTATCCCGGCCCCAAACCACAAACGAAAGAACAAGCTATTCTTATGGTCGCCGATTCAGTAGAAGCCGCCGCCAAAAGCATCAAACAACCCACCGAACAAGCCATCAATGACTTGGTAGATAATATCGTTTCAGGAAAAATTAAACAGGAACAATTCACCGATTGCAATCTAAGTTTCAGTGAATTGGAGACTTGCAAAGGGGTTTTGAAGAAGCTGTTGAAGAGCATTCATCATGTACGAATTGAGTATCCTGATGAAAAGAAGTAATTTTTTTAATTCCAATAAATTAATTTAAATTTTACAAAAAACAGATTATCAAATAAAAACAAAGTTTACAAAACTACATAAGTAAAAAAAGTGTTAAAATCTCAATACTTAAAGAACTTTTCTTACCTTTACGGCGTATTTTTTGCAACTTACACGAATTATTAACTGAAGCAATTTAACTAAAAAACATTAGTTCAATTAAAACACTCTAGCATTTAGTAGAACATTCACCAAAAACTATTTTCTCACTTAAGCTTCTGTAGTATGTTTAGACCCCTTTTTGTCTCACCTATCTGATTCAAAAACTCTATCGTACCCCTGAGGCTCCAAAAAATTTTTTATGTCTAACACGAAAAGTAGAATTTTCGCATGTATGGCTATTGTATTGCTATCCATTACTGCGATTCAAGCCACTTTTGAGACAACACCAAACGAACGACTACCGATTACCCAGACACCACCTACTCTCAGTTCTCCTGCTGATGGTGCTACTAATGTAGGACTATCACCCACTTTCCGATGGAATGGAGGTCTGATTAATGCGACTTTTGAGATTTACGAAGGAAACACTTTTGAACCTAAGCGTAATAATTTGGATTTAGGAAATTACGTAGCCGTAGACTCGCTTGAAGTAATTAATACAGAAGATTTATCAGGTATTACCTACGTTTCTGATGAGAACCTTCTATACATGATTACCAATAAGCCAAGTGCCGGAAGGACATCAAGAGAAATTATTATTACTGATTTAAATGGTGAAGTTATTAGAACTATTACTTTATCAGGCTGGAATGATACTGAGGATATAG
The DNA here is from genome assembly GCA_020628725.1 of Saprospiraceae bacterium. Classification (GTDB taxonomy): domain Bacteria; phylum Bacteroidota; class Bacteroidia; order Chitinophagales; family Saprospiraceae; genus JAHDEO01. The sequence continues at coordinate 25,346 of JAHDEO010000015.1, read as the reverse complement.
TTCATTTAGGTGGAAATAACTTTGCTATTATAGAAGAAGACGAAGGCAGAGTTTATTTTGTTGATATTTTTCCAACTACCTCATTCATTAGTAAAAGCGGTAAGCCTTCTGTTCGGTTATTCCGTAATGGCATTCCGTGGACAACCTTTAGTGGAGACGGTATTGAAGGTATCTCTTATGATGTTACTGAAAACAGAATTTATGTAGTTGATGAAAAAAGAAGAGAGATACACTGTTTTAACAGGGGGAATTCATCATCGTCAAACACATTGAAGAATTGTAGCATAGCTACTACCTTAAGTGACTTGTCCGGCATTTATCATCCGAATCAATTATCCGTTTTTAATAATTTTGATGTAGATGATCATTTCTTGCTTTTGAGCCACGAAAGCAACACACTCATTGAGGTTGATCCAAATTGTAACAGAATTTACAGTCAACGTACACTTCCCAGAGTTTTACCATCAGGGAGAGCATCAAAATTTGAGGGAGTGACAATGGATAAACAGGGTAATCTCTACTTAGTTAGTGAGTTCAACTGGTTATACATTTACAAACATGAAAATAAGTGTCATCTTAGTAAAGAACACACAGAAGACCCTATACATCAGGGATTGGTAAACGGTACAAGTTACAATTTACCTATTAGCTTAAAACCGAATACTGATTATGTGTGGAGAATAAAAACAGATGAAGGCTGTTCAGAGTTCAGCTCTTTTAGAACTGCACCACCAATCTGCGGTATTAATGCTACCGAAATCGGTACTACATGTGACGACAACTGTACGCCCAACAATCTTGCGGACGATACATTTACAATTACGGTAAGCGCAACAGTTGAAAACGGAAGTGGTTTTTATACGGTCAGCCATGATATGACAACATCTCCGTCCATCCCGTCGGGAGAATCTTTTGAAATCGGACCTTTTGCTACAAATACGACGGCTGATATTGAGTTGACTTTTAGAGACTCGGCAGATACTCTTTGTGACACTATTATAATTGTAAGTCGCATAGCCCCTTGTTCTGAAAGCAAGGAGACAACCGTTGAGACACCTGTCAGCATCGGCATCCATGACGCTCATGAAGGTAAAGACGGAACAGTCATTCTGAATAGTGCGCTTATTCCAATGGGCGACCAAATCAACATCGCAGCATTCATTTTCCGCAATGCAGACATGGGTATTCCCAAAGGCGCGAGGATTACTAGTGCCGTTCTCCAATTTACGGCAGGAGCAACTGCCATAGAACCAGCTACTTTCATGATAAGTATGGAGAAAAACAGCAGTGTGGCAGATTTCAATGCTGATTTTCCCAATAATATTACTAATCGTCCTATGGTCAATGGTCGTGTTCAATGGGAAGTAGAGCCTTGGAGTGCAGGTCAACGAGGAGACGCACAACAGTCACCCAATATCAGTAATATACTTCAGGAAATTGTAAACAGAAGTAGTTTTGGACCAAATAGTAATATTGGCATTTACATTACAGGAACGTCTGGGAATCGCGTCGTTCAGGCACGCGAAAACGGTGTGGCACAAGCCCCTGAATTGATAGTCAAGTATACCACATGTCCGATAGCAGGTACACCTTGCGACGATGGAGACCCCAATACTGTAAACGATACAGAAAATGGTGAATGTTGTTGCAAAGGCTGTCCGCCTGTCGAAACGCCATGTAGGACATCCGACAATTTGGACGGTATACATGATGGACAATGTAATTGTATTATTCCAAATTCTACCACGGTTGTTACATATCGTATCGCTTCACCAGAAGATGATGTAGAGGAAAATGGTAAAACCGGAAGTATTGCCTCATATAAAAATAAACTTAGGCTCGTAAGTGCTCCCGGAAAAGGAAACCAAGTGATTGGATTGAGATTTACAAGTATCAATATTCCGGCAGGAGCTCAAATCTCTAATGCCTACTTGGAGTTTGTTGCTGAAAGTGAAAATAACAGACCAGGCACTTTGATGATTTCTGTTGAAGACATTAATAATTCACCACCTTTTAAAAGTGATAAGCTCAACGTTTCTTCGCGTGAAAAAATAGCTAATCCGGCAGTTTTATGGGAACCGGAAACTTGGGAAGAAGGAAGGAAATATCGGACCGAAAATTTAGCCGATTTTATCCAAGAATTAGTTAATAAAGCTGATTGGCAAGAAGAAAATACTGCCATCACCTTCATTATAGAAGGAACGGGAAGGAGAGTTGCAAAATCCTATGAAAATCCTTCGGAAGAAGCTCCTGCTTTGCATATTGAATATACCAACAGTAACATCGGTACACAAGGTACAAATATCAATTCCGACAGAAGATAATTAACGAGGGGTTGTGTAAAAAATTACACAACCCCGTTTTTATATTTCTATCAAAGTGTTGAATCATCATACATTCTCTTAGCACGATTTTTGTTGCGAGCTATTTGGTTAATAAGCTACTACCATTGTTTTATTGCTGAATTGCTTCATGGTTTAAATGAGTTTTTTGCAAAGCAAAAAACCACAATAACAACCGAACAATGAAGCAATCGAACAATGAAACTATTCCTCCAAACGCAACACAATATATGAGAAAACTGTGGTCAACCTTTAAATGGCTTTTTAAGACGGGCGTCAAACTTACCCTTGCAGGCATCGCGCTATTTTTTCTGACAAATGCATGGATTATTCTTAGCAATGAACATCGTTTGTATGACAATATCAAAGACATTCCTGCAAATGACGTCGGTTTAGTGTTGGGAACCACCAAGCGACTATCAAGCGGCTACGCAAACCCCTATTTCACCTATCGAATCAAAGCAGCTCACCAACTCTATAAAGCCGGAAAAGTTAAGTGCCTCCTTGTCAGTGGCGACAACGGACACCATAGCTATAACGAACCTCGCGACCTCCAAAATGCACTCATCAGACTTGGTGTACCCGACAGTTGTATTGCTATGGATTATGCCGGGTTCCGTACACTGGATTCTGTAGTTCGTAGCAAAGAAGTATTCCAACAAGAGCGCATCACGGTCATATCTCAACGCTTTCACAACTACCGCGCAGCCTTCGTCGGCAAACATTACGGCGTAGATGTTGTCGCGTATAATGCTCGTTCGCCCCGCCGTTGGGATTACCCGATTTACCGCGAATACCTCGCCCGACCAAAAGCCATGCTCGACCTCTACATCTTACGCACAAAGCCTAAATTTCTCGGTAAAAAAGAATATATTTGCCCGTAGCAATGCTTAAATGATGAAATGATACAGTGCCATAATAAATGAGTGAATTTTGAATGAGCGAATGAATGAATAGTAATACAAACATTATTCGCTTCATTACTCTATTAAAATATTCACTCATTCAAAATTCACTCATTCACTCATTAGAAATATTTAAGCATTGTATCATTTCATCATTTAAGCATTACAAACCATGCGCTATAAGATCGTTGCCGGAAATTGGAAAATGAACCTCAACCAAAACCAAGCTACCCAGCTCACCCACGACATCAACAAATATCTCTCTAACAATAATTTACCAAAACAAATTAAGGTGGTCATTCATCCTCCTGCACCTTATTTAGCAAATTGTGTAAATTACATTTCGGAAGATAATAATACAACTTTTGGTGTTGGTGGGCAAAATTGCTACACACAGGCATCAGGTGCATACACGGGCGAGACGGCTCCGGAGATGTTAAAAGATATTGGTTGTCAATACGTTTTAATTGGACATTCTGAACGTCGTAAGTATTTCAACGAAAGTCATGATTTCCTTGCTGAAAAGGTAAATAAAGCCCTCGAAACGCGATTGACACCCATTTTTTGTTGTGGCGAAGCACTTGAAATACGCGAGGCAGGCACACATGAAGCGCATGTGGAAACACAACTGCGAGAGAGTTTATTTCACTTATCCAAAGACGATTTTTCCAAAGTAATCATCGCTTACGAACCCGTATGGGCTATCGGTACAGGCGTAACCGCTACGCCCGACCAAGCACAAGATATGCACGCTGCGCTTCGCAAACTCATCGCCAATCAATATGATTCTAACATTGCCGAAAATACAACAATCCTCTACGGTGGCAGTTGCAAACCTGCTAATGCAGAGTCATTATTCAGCCAGCCTGATGTTGATGGTGGATTGATAGGCGGGGCATCTCTTAAAGCGGATAGTTTTACAGAGATTATTTCCATTATGATGAAATGCCTCGCTTCTTAGAGTATGTTTAGTACCGTGTAACAGGCGAGAATAATTCCGAAAAATAATTCTAAAAACTACACATAAAATGGCAAAAATTTCGTCATTTATGTGTAGTTTTGTATCGTTATTTGTCAGCCTCTTAAATCTCTATCCTCTACAAAAACCTATTTACTAACTATCAAAACATAATTCCATGAGGCTCACTTTTTGGGTGTTAACCTTATTAATTCCTACTACCTTTTTTGCTCAAGATAACCTTGCTTATCTACCAAGTTCCTATGATGACAGTGAGGAAAAAGCGGTAATGATTGAAGCCATTGAATCGCAATATCTTATTGATATTAAGCAACTTGACAAGCGAAAAGATAAAGATATTTTGGAAACCTATGAAGAACGTAAAGATGCTCTGGTCAGACGCATCGAGAATGACGCTTTCATTTTCGACCCGCTGGTGACCGATTATTTTCAACCTATTTTTGATGTTATCGTCAGTTCGAATCCTGAATTGGCTGCGCTCAATCCTCGCTTACTCATCGGCAGGTTGCCCTATCCAAACGCCTACTGTGTGGGTGACGGTACTTTAGTGTTCAATTTGGAATTATTGTCGAGACTTGATAATGAAAGTCAGGTTGCTTTCGTATTGGCGCATGAGTTGGCTCACTTAAAATTGGATCATGTAAATAATACCATCAAAAAAAATGTTGCCATGCTCAATTCCATATCTGTCAAAAAGGAAATACGACAAATTGCACGGCAGGAATACAATCAATTTCAGGCACTTTCCGAATTCATGAGAAAGAAAGTATTCGCTGACAGATACCACAAACGAGAGCATGAAAGCGAGGCAGACGCACTCGGTGTTGAATATTTAAAAAAGACAAAATACCACACAGACGGCGCGCTTCAATGTCTACTGAATCTCGACAAAATCAATAAAGAAGATTCGATTAGTGCCATTGATTTGAAGCGTCATTTTGATTTGGAAGCCTATCCATTCAAAGATAAATGGCTTGAAAAAGAGGAAGTATTCAAATTCTCGGATAGCGATGAATTGATAGATTGGGAGGAAGACTCATTAAAAACACACCCTGATTGCATTCCGCGAAAGGAAAAACTGGAAGCCATGCTGGCAGATTATCCCAATACAGGAAAACAACTCCAAATTCGCGATATTAATCAATTTGAACTGCTTCAAAAACGCAGTGAGTTTGAAAAAGTAGAAGCCTATTTTCATTTGGGAAATCTCGGTACCGGGCTTTTCTATACGTTGAAATTAATAGAAAAATATCCTGATGAACCTTATTTGAAAGGATTGGTCGGGCGTATTTTTTACGAAATGTATATTTCACAAGAAGATCATGCTTTATCTAAAATAGTTCCTCATTCAAACCCTAACTACAAAGATGCCTACAACGAAATTCTTGACTTCATTCACAATCTGAGATTGAGTGAAATAAGCAAAATTGGTTTTTATTATATCCAAAATGCCAAAGAAAAACACAAATATAACGAAGACATCATTTGGGCAGAATACCTTACGGCTAACATCAGAGAAGATATTAAAATAGCCAATTCTGCAAAAGAAGTTTATAAAGAATTATTCCCCGATGGGAAATATATTAAACTGTTAGAAGAACTGGAAAACTCCGGAAAATAACATCTGCACCCGTCTCTAATAAGCACTTTTTTATCAACTTTTTTAAAATACAACCTAAATTATGAGAAGGTTAATTTTCATTGCACTACTTTGCTGTTCGACCTTTATGTATGGTCAACAAACCTCTATTGAAAACATTCGCTCGGTCAAACTCAAAAATGTGGGTACACTTATGGAGGGCGACGAAGGTAACGGTTACTATGCTTTCTATGAGGTCGAGAAGAAAGACAAAAAGACTCGTGTTTACAGTGTCAAATTTCTGGATGCCAACATGAATGAAATCGGTAAAAAAACTATTACCGGAACAAAATTTTTATCCCTTGTTGACGGAGAATACAACGGCGACAATTTATTTCTGAAGTTCATTGACGTCAAAGATAGTGAGATAACTTACAGACAATATTCAAAGTCCGGCGAACTTATTTCAAAAGTTACTGAGGAAGTAAAATATAAGGAACTTCAAATCAGTCCCGAAAGCAATTCACTCGTAGCAAACTCAACCGGTATTTTGGGGGTTGAGGGCAAAGGCTTTTTATCTTTTCTAAACAGAAAATACAAAAAATGGGGTTACGAAGTTAGGTTTTTCCCAAATACAAAAGGAAATAAGGGCTGGACTTTCACTTCCGACAAGGCATCCAAGGAAATCCAAACCGTCAGTTTCTTGGGAGCCAATGATGAGATTGCACTGCTTTCTGTTACAAGACGCCCCGGTGCGATGAGCAAAAAAATGGATTTTTACATGCTCGGTCTTGACCTGAATACGGGGGAAAAATTATTCGAGAAAAAAATGTCTGACGGCAAAAACAGTATTATGGTCACCAGTACATTTTTTGACGAAAATACTGATGAGGTTACTTTAATGGGGTATTATTACGAAAGTGCCGAGAAAGTGATGTCCGGCAAAAGTAAAGGCATCATGATCAAGAAAATCAATAAGAAAGGCGAATACGTTTTTGACCAAAATTTATCTTGGGCAAGCGATTTGAGCAAAAAACTTCCTGTCAATGCCAAAGGTAAACTTGACGGAAAAGGCTTCTTGTATTTCCACGAAATGACGCAAAGCGATGATGGCAATTATTACCTCATTGCGGAACAATATAAAAAAACGGCAAGTGCCGGTGGTATTGCAGCCGGTATCGCAGCAAGCCTCTCCGGTAATGTAACCAGTACTATGGGATTGGCTAATATCGTCATCGAAGACTTATACGTTTTGGAATTCTCCCCTAAGTTTGAATTGCTTGGTGTTGAGGTATTTGAAAAAAACAAATCTACATTTAACCTTCCTCAAGGTTATGAATTCGTCAATATTTCGATGTTAGGTGTTTTTGTAGACCTTTATGGTGGATTTGACTTTGGCTTTTTACAAAGAGCTAAGAACGAAGATGCCTTCTCTGTCGTTTACTACAACTTCGATAGAAAAGAACGAGTTGGTAGCATTAATACCATCACGAGAGTAGATGGCGAATTTGCTAATGATCAGATTAAATTAGAAAGTAAAGGTGCTTTCCGAGGCTTACCAAACAAACATGGTAGCATAGGTATTGTAGAATATCTAAGAAAGGAGAGAAAACTAAACTTCCGCACCGAAAAATTCAACTACTAATTCAACTTGAGCATTAAATCCCCTCACAAAAGACATTTAGATAGCAGACATTTCCTTGAAGTGTCTGCTATTTTTATAAAAACCATAACATTTTCTTTTTTGAATGATGTTGTAAAAGACAAAATATTTTGAGTAGCTTAGAGGCGAAAACAATATAATTTATTTATCAAAATCACCTCTATGCTAAAATTAACCATAACCTCCCTATTTATCTGCTTTTTGACATTCAATGTCGCTATCGCTCAAGACAAAACATTCATAAAATACATCGAAAATGGTATCGCACTACACGATGAAGGGCAATACCAACAAGCCATCAAACAATACGAAAAAGCCCTTGACATCAACCCAAAATCTACCCTCGCCCATTACGAAATAGCCTACGCTTACACCGCGCTCGGTGACTCCAAAGCCGCCCTCAAACACATCAAACTTGCCTTCAAAGGCGATGAACCTGACAGACATCCAATGCTATACGTCATCAAAGGCAGTATCCTCGACGATATGGGCAAGCGCAAACAAGCTATCAAAACCTTCAAAGAAGGCATCGCCAAGCACCCTGATATGGCGATGTTACACTTTAATCTCGGCATCACCTACCTGCGAACGGGTGCGGATACGAAGGCAAAAAACGCTTTCATTACTTCTATTTCAAAAAACTATTCACATGCATCGAGCCATTATTATTTGGGTAAATTAATGGAAGAACAAGGTCGAAAAATCCCTGCGATTATGTCCTATTACTTCTTCCTGATGCTCGAACCGGAAACCATTCGCGCTGATGAAATTTATGATAGTTTATTGGGTTTATTAATTCGTAATAATAACGTCACTCAAAAATCAGCCACCGAATTTGAAATTAATATCAGTGCGGATGATTTGTCTGATTTGGAATTTGCACCATTGGAGCTGATACTTTCCTTAGACCTCACCGAAGCCCTTAAAGAAGCCGATGTAGAAGTAGAAATTCCCAAAACAGATACCGAAAAACTCATCAAAAAAACCGAATTATTATTTTCGATGTTGCAAGAAGATGATGAAGATAAGGAAGGTATTTGGTGGGATTTTTACGCACCTTATTATGCTCACATGGCTGATTGCGAAGTTATTACGGCGTTTTGTTATCATATTGGTCTGTCGAAAGGCGGCGATATTGCCCTTTGGATGGAAGCCCACGAAGAAGAAGCGATTGATTTTGTAAACTGCGTAAACGAATATGGTCAATAACGGTGGACGGCAGACGATAGACGGACGCTTCGCTTGACGGTTACACATTAAACCATTATTAAAGTATGAATCTGTTAAGATTGAGTTGGAAAAACATCACGGCGAAACCCTTAGCGGCTTTGTTGAGTTTGATTTTATTGGCTTTGGGGGTCGGGCTGATTGCGTTTTTGTTGTTATTGAATCAACAAACAACGGAGAAATTTGAGCGCAATCAAGGCGGTGTGGATTTGGTATTGGGCGCGAAGGGAAGTCCATTACAATTGATATTGTCGAGTATTTATCACATTGATAATCCGACCGGGAATATTCCTTTGAAATCCGTTCAGCCATTTATGAACCCTAAACATCCTTTGATAAAAAAAGCGATTCCATTAGCCATTGGTGATAGTTATGAAACGTATAGAATCATTGGTACGAATCATGATTATTTGGACGTGTATGGTGGCGAGATTTCTTACGGACGTTTGTGGGACGGCGATTTTGAAGTTGTCATTGGTGCAAAGGTAGCGGAGATGACCGGACTGAAATTCGGCGACTTATTTCATAGCGCACACGGCTTGGGCGAATCCACATCTCATAGCCACGACGAACACGATTTCCGCGTAGCGGGTATCCTCAAAAAAAGCAATACTGTACTCGACCAACTCATCCTCACCGACATACGAAATGTCTGGCTCTCTCACATCGACCACGATGAGGAAGGACACAGCCACGACATCATAGAAGAAGAGCAAGACATCACTTCACTACTCGTTTTTTACAGAAATAAAACAGACTTTCGCACCCTAAATCTCCCGCGCGGTATCAACAAAAATACCGATATGCTCGCCGCCAATCCCGCCTACGAAACCGCCCGGTTGTTTGAAATGATGGGTATCGCAGAACGTGCTTTGCGTTTTTTAGCATTTGCGATTGTATTTGTGTCGGCATTGAGTGTTTTTATTTCTTTGTACAAATCATTGAAAGACAGGCGTTATGAGCTTGTAGTCATGCGTGTTATGGGGAGTTCGCGAGGCAAATTGTTTGGTTTGATTACCTTAGAAGGCGTTTTGTTGGCATTGGTCGGGGGAATTTTGGGTATTGCGCTCGCGCATGTGAGCATGTCTGTATTGGCACGTTATATGCAAGATGCTTATCAGTATAGTTTCACGGGTTGGCAGTTTCTTCCTGCGGAATTATACTTGATTATCGGTGCGTTGGTAATTGGTTTTTTGGCGGCGATTATTCCTGCCATTCAAGCCTCCAATACCGATGCAGCGACAATGCTTAAATGATGAAATGCTACAATGCTTAAATGTTTTTCAATGAGTGAATTTTGAATGACTGAATGAGTGAATTGTCTTGCATTATAATTTTATTTGTTTTGATTTTTAAATAAAAAAATATGAAACGAATTATCGTATCTCTTGCGGTTCTTTTTTTTGCGATAAATACCTACGCTCAACAAGAAGGCAATGCGTGGAAAACACTTTCTTTGGTCACCTACAACATGGAATTTGATGAATTCATGGGAATGGATGTGCAAAAGCCGATTTTCATGGAGCCGGTATTGGATTTGTCGGGCGAAGAAATTACGGTAAAGGGCTACATCATTCCATTGAAAGGCGAAAAGGCACAAAGTCATTTTATGTTTTCAGCGTATCCGTATAAGATGTGTTTTTTCTGTGGAAATGCCGGTCCTGAAACGGTTTTACAAGCATTTACAAAAGATAAAGTAAAAGTCCCTTACACCTCGAAACCAATTACCATTCGCGGAAAATTATCCTTGAATCATGGTGATGTGAATGAGTTGATGTATACATTGACGAATGTGGTGGTAGTGGAGTAGTCCGGTAATTCGTTTTAAAGAATATTTGTTTCATGTTTGAAAAAAAATATCCATATTTGGCTAAATGGGCATTGACGGAAGGACGTATTGAAATAGGCTACGAATATTATACAAATAGTATCTTTAGAATTATCCACGAAGGTGGGACAGTCTGGGAAGATGAAGAGTCAAGCACTATTGAGGAAGCCTTGAAACGTGGCGAACAATATTTAAAAACAGGTTTAGTGAAAGACTTTGGTTTTGAACTTGATATGGAATAAAACATCACACACATATGAGATTTTCATCGGCATCAGATAAAACCACCAAACACAAAGAATTTGTAAAATTATACGCTCAAAAAATGAATTGCAGTGAGCAAAATGCAGAAAAATATTTGAATGGATGTATTGATACAATTTACGATTTGATGAAAGATAAATCAAGTATTACGATTCAGAATTTTGGCAAATTTTACGTGTCGCAAAGACGAGGTTCTACAGCGTTCAAATTTAATCCATCACAAAAAATGAAAGCGATTTTGGGTTGGTCTTCAAGTTATAAAGGAGAAATTTAGACTCAAGCTAATTTCACAATTATCATAAAATGAAAAAAATAACAATATTTATAGCTTTACTAATTGGCACATTATCCCTCCAAGCCCAAGAACAAAAAAAAGAAAACACTTGGAAAACCCTTTCCAAAATCACCTACAAACAACAGTATGACGAAATCATGGGTTTCGACATAGATGTACCCGTATTCAGTCAATCGGTAAAGGATTTGGAAGGTAAAGTAGTGGAGGTAGAGGGCTATATCATTCCGGTGGAAGGCTACAAACAGCAGAGCAATTTCGTATTTTCTGCCTATCCTTATAATATGTGTTTCTTTTGTGGTGGTGCGGGACCTGAGACGGTCATGGAAGTCAATTCGGATGACCCGAAAATCACCTATACTTCCAAACCTATCATCATCAAAGGAAGATTAGAACTCAACTCCGGCGACATCAATCGCCTGATGTATACCTTGAATGATGCCGTTCTTATAGAAAAATGAGAAGTCAGACCTTGCCTAAAAAAAATAATGATTGTTTAGTGGTAAAATTGTTTGATTGTTATATTATTGCAAGATTATTCTACTTCATTTGTAATTTCAAATAAATGAATTAGGTGATTTTTGAATGGCAAAACATTACGAATTTCTCAATCAAAAATCGAAAATCACAAAATCGAAAATAATTATAACAATCGATTATGCCACAACCTGAACGCCCTCAGTATCAATTACCACCCAAGGTCATCGCCGACCTGATAGATGCTCCGCCGGTTCCTGCCGTGAGTATTCACTCTGTCAGTCGGAAAACTTTGTTTCTGCATCGTCCGAATTTGCCGTCAATTGATGAGGTAGCCGTAGATGAGTTGCGTCTTGCGGGCGTGCGCATCAACCCACGCACTACAGGTGGTAGTCGTGTGTTTTATTTTGATAAAATCTTCGTTCAGCAAGATGGCAAGCAAACCAAAGTGCGTGGTATCCCGCCGCGTGCCAAAATCCAAAACATATCATGGTCACCGGATGGCGAACGCATTGCATTCACCATTACTCGCGCACGAGGTATTGAATTGTGGGTAGCAGAAGGCGAGCCGTTTGCCGCAAAAAAACTAAGCGGAATTATCATTAATGATACACTTGGCAACCGCCCTTTTCGCTGGCTTACCGATAATGAGACATTAGTTTGTAAGACCGTTCCTGCCGACAGAGGCAAAGCCCCTACCCCACCCCGCGTGCCACAAGGTCCCATTATTCAAGAAAATACAGAACGTAAAACCGCCCACCGCACTTATCAAGACGTATTAAAAAACGAACACGATGCGGCTTTGTTTGAGCATTATACACGCAGTCAGTTGATTCGAGTGAATGTAAAAACAGGACGCTCTCGTAAATTAAATAAACCGGCTATTATCGCTACCTTTTCGCCTTCGCCCGATGGTAAATATATCCGCACCGTGCAAGTCGAACGTCCGTTTTCATATGTTGTGCCTTACTCGCGTTTTGCGAGGCGCATCGAATTGTGGAATCGAGATGGGAAACGCATCAAGACGCTTGCCGAAATACCTGTGGCAGATGATATTCCACAAGGTTTTGATGCGGTACGTACCGGTCCGCGTAGTTTTTGCTGGCGCAATGACCACCCCGCAACGCTCTACTGGGTCGAAGCCCAAGACGGCGGCGACCCACGACGCGAAGTAAGCATCCGCGACCAGGCATTTTCGCTCGAAGCTCCCTTTGATGGCGAGCCACAGAAAAGTATTGGCACTCAGATGCGCTTCAATTCTTTTGAATGGGGAACAGGTGACCTTGCTATCGTAGAAGAATGGCAATGGAAAGACCGCAGAGTAGTCACTTCCAGCTTTGCACCGGATGCACCGAAAAAGAGCAAAAAAGTACTTTTTGACCATTCGTGGGAAGACAGATACAATGCCCCCGGCAGTTTCCAAACGCACTCTAATAAATATGGAAAGCATGTTTTAATGCAAAATAAAAAAGGAAAATTATTTTTGATTGGTGAGGGAGCTTCGCCCGAAGGCAATCGACCTTTTGTAGATTTATTTGATGTAAAAAAACAAAAATCCAAACGATTATTTCAATCGAAAGCTCCAAATTATGAAGCTCCTATCAAAATATTAGACCCTCTTAATCAAATCATTGTCATTAGCCGCGAGTCAAAAGACAATCCGGCAAATTATTTTATCAGAAATCTAAAAAAGGGAAAAGAAACACAAGTTTCGCATTTCCCACATCCATATGTACACCTCAAAAAACTAAGTCCGCAACTGCTCGAATACAAACGAAAAGACGGAGTAAAGCTCCGCGCCAAACTCTATTTACCTATTGATTATAATCCAAAGAAAGACGGACCGCTTCCCGTACTCATGTGGGCATACCCACGCGAATATAAAAGCGCAGATGCAGCGGGACAAATGAAAGATTCGCCGTATCGATTTACCCGACTATATGCCCATTCGCCTTTGTATTGGGTGACACAGGGCTATGCTGTTGTGGAAGGTTTTGGGATGCCCATCGTTGGTGAAGGTGATGTAGAGCCTAATGAAAAATTCGTCGAGCAGCTCCGCGCCAATGCCAAAGCCGCCATCAAAAAAATCACCAAAATGGGCATCGCTGACCCAAAACGTATCGCCGTAGGCGGACACTCTTACGGCGCGTTTATGACGGCTAATCTGTTGGCACACACCAACTTATTTGCAGCAGGCATCTCACGTAGCGGTGCGTATAATCGTACGCTCACGCCTTTTGGTTTTCAATCGGAAGAACGCAATTTTTGGGAAGCTACCGAGACTTACATGCAAATGTCCCCCTTCACCCATGCCGATAAAATCAACGCTCCTCTCCTACTCATTCACGGTGAGGCAGACAGCAATTCGGGAACATATCCTATGCAAAGCGAGCGATTTTATAGTGCATTAAAAGGCTTGGGCAAAACGGTACGTTTGGCGGTTCTCCCGAAAGAAAGTCACGGTTACCGCGCTCGTGAATCCGTAATGCACATGCTTTGGGAGATGACCGAGTGGTTGGATAAATATGTAAAAAACAGATAGGCAACTTCAACCTCAAATACAACTTCAATTTCAAATACACAACTTTTAATTTGCCGTCGGCAAATTCTTTTTGTTGAGATTGCAGTTGTATTTGAGGTTGAGATTGAAGTTGATTTACATATTTTACTTATTTATCTTGTTATAAAAAATGCTATCAAAGTAAGGTATATAAAGCTTTTTCTGCATTTTCAACGTTTTTTCAAGATACATAATATTATTAACCTCATTACCCTCTACATATATCCTACATTAATTTTATGCAAATTATAGGTAAGACAATTAACTAATAGAACAACAGACTTTACTATGAAATAAAGTCTAAAAACTATTCGATTTATTGCCTTCCGATTATTGTACGTCAAATGTTTACATTCTGTTTACATACTTTGCTTGCATAAACTTTTTTTTTATTGTTCAATTTTTTATGTTTGCATTGTATTTATACGTTAAATTAATTTTTCGGTAAAACAGAACTATTTTGCCTAAGTTGTCGTCTAATAGACTGACACGCTCATCCTGTATGCGCCAATTCACCTTGCACTCGCGTATACCACTGCCCAGAACCTAATCCGAAATTACCATATAACTGAGTTCACCAAAACGAAAAATAAGCTATTTATGTCATGGGAAAGACATAAATCAGATTCTATTATGGCTTTTGGGTGACTTTACAATACATTTATGTCTTTACTTAGGTATAAATGCCTGTAAATCCACTCATTGAAGTCTAAGTTAGCGATTATTCGCAACTTGGGTGACTACCGTCCTGATAGCTATCGGGACAAATACCAAGTACCTAAAAAGTATTACTTTTGGTATTTGGAATTTTTAACATTCATGGGCTTTAAATTCCCAGGTTAAAGCTCTTTTACACTAACATAATAAATTGATTAAAAACTCAACTTTATGAAAAGGCTATCAAGCACTGCTCTTCTAAGTTTTTTGTTTTTGTTCAGCTCTCTACAAGCCCAGATGATTATCAACGGGCAAACGCTTTACGGAAACGAATGGATTAATCACAGTCAGGATTATTACAAACTTTATGTCCACGAGGATGGAATGTATCGTATCTCTCAACAGGCTCTGGTCGATGCCGGAATACCTGTAGGAGCTATCAATGCCGGGGATTTTCAACTGTATGCTATGGGTAATCAAGTACCTATATATGCCAGTACGGGCGGCACACTTGGTAGCAGCGATTACATTGAGTTTTATGGTAAAGAAAATTTGGGTGAAATGGATAAACATCTCTATTCATCGCCCGATGATATTCTTAATCCCTACTTCAGTATGTTTACGGATACGACAGCATACTTCTTGACTTGGGGGAGTGGTAGCAACAATCACATTCAAGATACTCCAAACAACCTTACTGCACTGCCTGCGGCAGAATCTTATTTCATGGACCAAGCTCTGGAGACATTTACCCTTAGCCAAAAGAAGTACCACAAAGGTGAGCCTTATGGTGGTCTGTATGAATCCCGCTTTTCTCCGGGTGAGGGCTTTGGTTACAAACTCCAGCAAACTACACCCGGTACTGTAACAATCAGTGATTTACACACTGGTGGTCCTGATGCAGAATTGAGTGTCGGACTCGCTGCTTCGGGTGCAGGTGCAAATCACCACTTACAGATTTCGGTCAATGGGGCAGCCGTAGCCATTGATTCTGCTACTTTTTACAACTATGTACATCGTCAGGTAAAAGAGGATATTCCTACAAGCATGTTGATGAATGGTGCTAATGCACTTGAAGTCAAAGGTTTGTTGGGAGCAACTGACCAGTATGCGACCGGTTTTATGCGAGTCATATATCCGCGTAATTTTAGTTTTGGTAATGCTGATAATTTCCAGTTCAATCTTCCTGCTGACCCTTCCAACAAGAAATATTTGGAAATCACGAACTTCAATCATGGTGGTGTAGCTCCTGTGTTGTATGATTTGACAAATGGTTTGCGTATCACGACAGCACTAAATGGAAGTACAGTCAGAGTAGCGCTGCCACCATCAGGGAGCGACCGTGAATTGGTATTGGTGAGTGAAAATCACACACGTACCATGCTCACACCGAATGAAGTTAATTTTATTGACTATTCTGCTACTACCAATCAGGGTGATTATATCATCGTTTCCAATCCTCTTTTGATGGATGATGGTGCGGGTAACAACTACGTTCAGGAATATGCGGACTATCGTACTTCTACAGGATACGATGTTATTATCATTACAACCGACCAGTTATACGACCAATTCGGATACGGTATCAGCCGTCACTCTCAGTCAGTACGTAACTTGACAGGTTATTCATTGGCAAACTGGAGTCCACGTCCGCGCTATATGTTTATGATTGGTAAATCGCGTCCGTATTATTCTACTCGTAAGAATTGGAATAAACAACCTGCATTTACCACGACATTCGGGCATGAGCCATCAGATATGTTGCTCACAGCAACTATCCAATCTGATGCGCCGCGATTGGCATTTGGTAAATTACCGGTAACTACACCTGACCAAATTGCCCTTTACCTCAATAAAATGATGATTTATGAAAACACAAACGCTTCATTGCCACAAACAATAGAAGACAGAGAATGGAGAAAACGAGTCATCCACATGGGTGGTGGTGATGCAAACATTCAATCTACTATCATCAATAACTTGGGTAATTATGAAGCACAGGTATCTGACGAATATTATGGTGCAAATGTAGAGTCTTTCATCCAGAATAGCTCTGTACCAACAGTGGGTTCAGCCAGCCGAAGATTAGATTCTTTGATTGCTGAAGGTGCTTCTTTGTTGACTTTCTACGGACACTCTACACCTAATAATATCGACTTCAACTTGAAGTTACCGGGTGAATATGATAATGTCAATAAATTCCCAATATTCTTCTCTCTCGGTTGTTACAACGGACAAATTCACACCAAAACATTCGGTATGAGTGAGCAGTTTGTATTTGAGCCGGATAGAGGAACAATTGCATTCTTAGCGACTATCGGACTTTCAAGTCTTGGAGCATTGGATGTATTTGCAGATGCTTTCTATCTCAAAATGTCAAAAGACAATTATGGTGAAGGTATTGGTGATATTGCACAAGCTGCTGTTGCATCTCTTGCAGAAGATTTGAATGTATACAACCGTATTGTATACCAACAAATGACTGTAAACGGTGACCCTGCTGTTCGCCTGAATAACGACCTTGCACCTGATTATACAGTCAGAGAATCTGCATTCGAATTCGGACCTGAAGAGCCAAAATCTACTGAAGAAATTGAGCTTTCATTCAACTTGGTCAATCTTGGTAGAACAGACGACACGCAAGTTCGTGTACTTATCGAGCGAGTATTGCCTGATGGTACTACTGTTACTGTATTAAGCGATTTGATTGATGCGCCTAGTTTTGAAGAAACATACACCTATACCATACCACCTATTGTAGATGCAGTAGGTATGAATGAATTTATTGTTACAGTAGATTCGGATAATGTAATTGTCGAATTGCCTGATCCTTCTGCTGAAAATAATAATACAGCTTCTGCAAGTGTATTTGTGTATGCGGATGTAGTGACGCCTATCGCGCCAAGAGATTACAGCATACAGCCTGATGCCAACAACATCACGCTGCAAGCACAAATCCATCCATCATACGCAGGTCAAAATCTCACATACTACATTGAGATTGATACCACTGAGATGTACAACAGTCCGCTTTACCAATCTACAAGCATCCAACAAACAGGTGGGATTTTGGAATGGACGCCTCCAGTAAGTTATACGAATGAAACAGTTTACTACTGGCGCGTAAGAGTAGAGCCTTCTCAGGTAGCTAATGCCGCAGGATGGCAGGACATGTCATACGTGTACATTGATGGTGAATATCCCGGTTGGAATCAATCACACCACTACCAGTTCTTAGACGACCGCTATCCAAATACATTGACTTATAATGAAGATACACGTGAATTTGAATTCCTCAATGGAGGAATAGAGGTCGTTGTCAGTAATGCACACGTAGGTGTATTGCCTTATGACAAAATTGACTACTCTATCGGAGGTTCGAGAATTTATGATGTAGAAGTTTGTGAAATAGATAAGAAAGGTATCTACATCGCACTCCTTGACGAAAATGGCGACCCGATTTGGAATGATGCTGTTGATTTAGCAACTAACCTTGGGCAGTATGGCTCATACATTTGCAAATCTACACAGCCTGCCTATACGTTCTGTACAGAAGATGCTGCCGGACAGCAAAACTTAGAAGACTTCCTCGTAAATACATTACCAACATTAACTGATGTACATGACGTACTCATTTATAGTTTGAATGATTATTTACCGGAAACATGGGATCAATCTCTATTCAATGCTTTCGCAAATTTAGGCATCACTGAATTGCAAAGTTCAGCTGCGCTCGGCGGTGTACCTTACGCTGCCCTCGTAGACTTGGAAGACAATAGCGTACAAGAAGAAATCGCTGCAAGTGAAGGCGATATCATCGAAGCTATTTTCTCTATCAAAGATCCATGGGATAATGGTACAATGTTCTCTACCATTATCGGACCTGCTTCTGAATGGGGTTCTGTACAGTGGGGCGTGACAGGTCAGGAAGATCACGATGAGGCGTATATCAATATCTATGGTATTGATGCAAACGGCAATCGTACTACTCAACCAATCATCAGCGGACTCACAGCCAATGAACTTATTTTTGATGGTAATAATGCGATAGACCCTGCACAGTATCCATACTTGCAGTTGGAATATGTTACCTCGGATCCGGTAAATAACACACCGGCTCAATTGGATTTCTGGAGAATTATTTACGAAGATAGTCCTTGCTATCAGTTGAATATCACAGCTATTCTCGAAGGTGCTTACGACGCTGCAAGTGGCGATATGACCACCAGACTCGGTGGAGAACGTAAGATATTGCCGGGACAGACTCCTATCAGTCCGCTAGTGCCACCTACACCGGCAGGACACCCTTATAGTGTAGCTCCATGGAATCACACAGGTACCGAGGGTGCAGGCTTCACAGATGCCAATTATACCGGCAATGAAGTAGACTGGATACTCGTATCTGTACGTACAGCTACATCAAAAACATCAGAAGAAGCTGCAGCAGCCGGACTTTTGATGAAAGATGGTACGATTAACTTCACGGCTCAATGTCCGTTGGAGACAACACATCCGGGTCCGTTCTACGTCGTTGTGGAACATAGAAACCACATGGGTATCATGACACCACAACCTGTAACTGTTGTCAACAAAGAAATCATTTATGATTTCACAGCACAAGACTCCTACAGAGATGCTGCAGGAACAGGTGTTGGACAGAAAGAAATTGCACCCGGTGTATGGGTCATGCTTTCAGGTGATATGGCACAAACCAATGATGTAGTGAGTTACGACATCACAGGTGCAGATAAAATTATCTGGACTGATGGTAACGGTAACTTTGACAGCTACCGCTACTCTGACGCCAACCTTGATGGTGACACCAATGGTTCTGATAAGATTTATTGGGAAATCAACAACGGTAAGAGTTCTCGTGTACCGAGACAATAGACTTGAGATAAGAGACGCGAGTTTTATACTCGCTCTCACCATATTCATAAAAAAAGCGAATCCGATTGGATTCGCTTTTTTTTATGTCGTAATGAAAATTCGCTTTCAGCGAATTTTCATTTAAACTTAAACTTATTCTTGAACTTAAACTTCTCAACCCGCAGGGTGCAATATCCCTTGACGTTCAAGTAATTGCTCTTCTGTCTCTTCACGGTCAGGGTCAGGCACACAGCAATCTACCGGACAAACAGCAGCGCATTGTGGTTCTTCGTGAAAGCCTTTACATTCTGTACATTTTTCAGGTACAATGTAATAAATATCATCATCAATAGGTGCTTGTGCAGCATCTACAGCTACCATTGTGCCATCTTCACGCGGCAACTCGCCCTGTACACTTGTGCCTTCTTTGAATGCCCACTCAATGCCGCCTTCATAAATCGCGTTATTCGGACATTCCGGCTCACAAGCTCCGCAATTGATACATTCGTCTGTTATAAAAATCGCCATGATTATTTTTCTTTTTATTGTTTTTCCTAATTAATGTAAACGTGTTTTTTGTGTAAATGTTTTATTTTTGGAAACGTGCCGCAAAAATACGACATTTTCTCCCTCTTCCCCAAATAAACATGCGAATTACTATAGACTATCGACTATGGACTATCGACTAAATTTCCTACTTTTGCGCCCATGTCCATGTCCTTACAACAGCGCATAGAAATCCTCGCCGAATTAGGTAATCGCTTAGAGCAATCTGACGAAAAATTAGACGCGATTATCCAAAAAAATTATCTGTATAATAAATGGTTTACCATAGAAAATACGCAACTTGCCATACAAGCCATTCGACAGGAATTATTGGATAAAAATAAACTCCAAACATGGGCAGCACAATACAATATTTCCGACAATCAAATACAGAAAAGAGTTGGTATTGTCCTATCGGGTAATATTCCGTTGGAAGGTTTTCACGACATTATCAGCACTTTTATAGCAGGACATCAATCCATTATCAAACTTTCGGAAAAAGACGAATACCTGATACCCTATTTTATTTCCATTTTAACAGACATACAGCCCGAATCCGCTGCTTATTTTCCGGTCGCTGAACGCATAAAAGGCATTGATAGTGTAATCATTACAAATGCAAATGATTCTACACGTTATTATGAAACATATTTTGGAAAATACCCCAATATCATCCGCAAACAACGCGCTTCAGTTGGCATTCTCGCAGGAAATGAAACGGAAGAAGATTGGAAAAAACTCGGTATAGATGTGTTTCGTTTTTTTGGTTTAGGCAGTAGAAATGTCTCTAAACTATACCTGCCGAAGGGCTATGACCTTGCACCTCTATTGGAATTTTGGAAACGCTTTGAACACCTCATTCATCACGATAAATACAAAAATAATTTTGACTATAATTATTCTTTAATTTTAATGAATGGTTTGCCCCACATCTCGAATGGAATCATATTGATGCAGGAAGCCGAAGACATATCCGCACGTACCGCTATGCTTTACTACGAATATTACGACAACCTCCCCACACTCACTCGAAAACTGCAAGCATATCAAGACGAAATTCAATCCATCATCACCAATCAAAACATCGAAAACCTAAAAACCACCCCATTCGGACAAACCCACTACCCCACCCTCAATGACTACCCCAATCACATCGACACCATGAAATTTCTGACAACACCGTAGCGTAACGCCTCCGGCTTGCGCCCGCGTACTACTTGTTTCTCATCAAAAAAATCACAAAATTTGACATAAAATCAGACCTCAAAACTCGCCTTGCATTTTGAAAATACAAGGCGAGTTTTGAGGTCACGCCGAACGAAAAATCTAAAAACATGGAAATAAAAATACATACATTATTTTTCGTCATCACATTATTAATAACCGCTTGCACACCCGACAATAAAATGAACAACATCGAAATACAAGGACATCGTGGCGCACGCGGACACGCGCCCGAAAACACGATGGTCAGCTTCCTCAAAGCCCTCGAAATCGGCGTAGATGTACTCGAACTCGACTTGGTAATTTCTGCTGATAATCAAGTCCTTGTATCACACGAGCCGTGGTTCAATCATAAGATATGCACCAAACCCGACGGCACACCGTCCACCCAACAAGAAGAAGATGAAATCAAAATCCTCGACCTCACCTACGCCCAAATTCAACAATACGACTGCGGCAAACGCGGCAACCCCGACTATCCCGAACAAGCTAAAATCCCCGCCCCAAAACCCCTCCTAAGCGAAGTTTTTACGAAAATAGAAAAATACTTAATCGATAAAAACCTTCCAAAAGTCGGTTACAACATAGAAATCAAAAGCCGCCCAATGTGGGATGATGTATTCACGCCACAACCTGCAAAATTCGCGCGATTAGTATATGATGAAGTCGCAAAAGCCGGACTCAAAGACCGCGTATGTATCCAATCATTCGACCTCCGCTCTTTACAGGAAATCCACAAGATAGATGCTTCGATAACTACTGCCTTGCTCATCTCGAATAACGACGGCATTGACCAAAACATCAAAGCACTCGGTTTCACCCCCACTATTTACAGTCCCAATCATTTTCTTTTAAATGCCTCGGAAATTCGTAAATTGCACGATAAAAACATCCGCGTCATCCCGTGGACGGTCAATGAAAAATCACACATGCGCCGCCTCATCAAATGGGGTGTGGACGGCATTATTTCCGATTACCCCGATAGAGTACATGAAGTTTTAAAAGAAATGCAGCGCAACAGCTAATCCCTGTCTCGCGGCTGCCTATGGTCTATGGACTATCAACTATGGACTACATGAAGTATTAAATGAAGAATAATTTGAACCACAAAGCACACTAAGAACACTAAACCAAACTAACGCAGAAGAACACAAGAATTTCTTAGCAACCTTAGTTTTCTTTTGCGTTAATTTGGTTTTCGTGTCCTTCATGCGCTTAGTGGTTAAAAAAATAAAGTGTTGAAAATCAATAAATTATTAGTTGCCAATAGAGGAGAAATCGCCTTGCGCGTCATGCGTACTGCGCGAGAAATGGGCATCGCTACCGTAGCCGTTTACTCGGAAGCAGACCGCCTTTCGCCACACGTCAAATACGCGGATGAAGCCGTTTGCTTGGGTCCGCCACCGTCGAATCAATCTTATTTATTAGGCGACAAAATCATCGCGGAATCGCTGCGTTTGGGAGTCGATGCGATACATCCGGGCTACGGTTTTTTGAGTGAAAATGCCGTTTTTGCAAAAGCAGTGACGGACGCAGGATTGATATTCGTCGGACCGGGTACGCACGCCATTGAGGTCATGGGTAGCAAACTCGCCGCCAAAGATGCCGTCAAAGACTACGACATTCCAATGGTGCCGGGCATCGACCGCGCTGTTACCGACCCTAAAGAAGCCACAGAAATTGCTGCGAAAATTGGTTTTCCTATCTTGATAAAAGCCTCCGCAGGCGGTGGCGGTAAGGGAATGCGTATCGTCGAAAATCCTGATGAATTGGAGGAACAAATGCAACGCGCAGTGAGCGAAGCGACCTCCGCATTTGGCGATGGTTCTGTTTTTATTGAAAAATATATTACTTCGCCACGCCATATTGAAATACAAGTTTTGGCAGATAATCACGGCAATGTCGTTCACCTGTTCGAGCGTGAATGTAGCATCCAACGCCGTCATCAAAAGGTCGTCGAAGAAGCCCCATCGGTCATTCTCACGCCCGAACTTCGCGCACGTATGGGCAAGAGCGCGACGGACGTAGCGCGTGCCTGCGGCTATTCGGGTGCAGGTACGGTAGAGTTTTTGGTAGATGCTAATTTAGATTATTATTTTCTGGAAATGAATACGCGACTCCAAGTAGAACACCCTGTTACTGAACTAATTACAGGCATCGACTTGGTACGTCAACAAATTCTCGTCGCCGAAAATAAACCACTCGAATTTACCCAAGATGACCTCAAAATAGACGGTCACGCCCTCGAATTGCGGGTCTATGCCGAAGACCCGAATAATAACTTTTTACCAAGTGTCGGCAACTTACAAACCTACCGCCCACCACGTGGTCACGGCATCAGAGTAGATGACGGATTTGAGGAAGGTATGGATATTCCGATTTTCTATGACCCGATGATTGCCAAACTCGTGACTTACGGCGAAAACCGCGAAGAAGCCATTCGCCGGATGCAACGCGCCATTCACGATTACGAAATTACCGGAGTCGCCACTACCCTACCCTTCGGTCAATTTGTATTGCAACACGAGGCTTTTGTTTCGGGGAAATTTGATACGCATTTTGTGAAAAAATATTTTTCACCCGAAAAAAATAACGGTAATGAAGAAGAAGCGAAAGTAGCCGCTTTGCTCGCCACACAAATTTTAAATCAAGCCAAACCGATGAATACGAAAACTAATTCATCCGAATCTAAAAAATCAAAATGGAAACAACGTAAAACGATTTTCTAAATCGCCCGTAGCGTAACGCCTCCGGCTTGCGCCACGTACTGTATGCCCTAATCTAACGCGGCACGAACTG
>JAHDEO010000015.1:0-1125 GCA_020628725.1 Saprospiraceae bacterium | reverse complement strand
CAGAGCAAAAAATGTGTGCGGTCTACAGACCGTGCTACTATTATAAAAACATTCACCATGAAAAAATTTGAGCACAAAGTAGTGCGTGTTGACACCATTAGTTTAATGAAATACAAATATGATTTCACAAAGATAGAAGCGATGCTAACAGGTTTTGGTTTGGAGGGTTGGGAGTTGATAAATGTTATTCAAGATAACGGTACAGACGGCAGAAAATATCTCATACTTTTCCTCAAAAGAGAAATCGAAAATACATAAATGTGTTGTAGTGTTGTGGCATATAAAACCACGACACCACAACACTACGATACAACAACACTATGAAAGTCACCGTTTACTGCGCTTCCAGCGCACAAATTGCTCCCAAATATTTCGAGGCTACCGAAGCCCTCGCTCGCCTGCTTGTTGCACAAAATATTCATGTTGTCTTTGGTGGTGGTTCGCGTGGATTAATGGGGAAATTGGCGGATGTAGTGCTTGCGGAAGGCGGTCATATTCAGGGTATTATGCCCCAATTTATGAACAAAGTCGAATGGGGACATCCCAATGTAAAAGACTTTATTTATACCGAAACAATGAGCGCGAGAAAAGAACTGCTAATCATAGGAACAGACGCAGTAATTACCCTTCCCGGCGGTAGCGGTACATTCGAAGAATTGCTCGAAGTGATTACGCTCAAACGCTTGGGATTGTTTACCAAACCTATCATCATTCTCAATACAGACGGTTATTACAATCCATTAAAGCAGATGTTGGAGCGCACTGTAGAAGAGAAATTTATGCACGAAAAACACCTTGATATGTGGACATTCGTTGATGAACCTCATCAAGTCATTCCCGCCATTGAAAATGCTGCCGATTGGAATGGCGGCGCGATTAATTTTGCGTCGATTTAGCATTTGTTCACAAAAAAGAAAACACAAAAAAGCACTTTGCAGTTAAATTAAATCCCTGATTATAAACGACTTACCAACTCATAATCGTTTTTCATAATTTATTTTCTCATCTTCAACTGTTTACATCCTTCATTTTTAAGTATGTATGATAAATAAGTTTGTCCTACAAACTTACAGCTATTCTCGGTTTAGTTTAAATTAAATATGATATTGTTGATTTGCAGATAAA
>JAHDEO010000439.1 GCA_020628725.1 Saprospiraceae bacterium | reverse complement strand
ATTAGATGCCAATCCGATTGGTAGTATTAATGAAGGTACATTTACATGGTCGCCGACTACCGGATTAAACAATCCTAACATCAGAAATCCTATTGCAACAATTTCACAACCAATCACTTATACAGTCGTGTATGATGATGGTGTGTGTACGGTTTTTGGTAAATATTCAAACGGAAGGTACACTCGAAGTCTCACCCGCGATAGCGAGTGTATGCACGGGCGCAGGCACACAACTCAATGCGAACTACGTTCCTACCGTCGCGATTACAGACGATGCCTGTGGCGCAATTCCCGCCAACTGCGCTGATACTCCCCAAACTTTCACCCTCGGCGACGGCTTCATGACCACCGGACCGACCAATGTAGATGACGAAGCAGGTACACCATATCTTGGCTTTTTCCATGATGGACGCACCCAGATTTTATATACTCGAATCGACCTCGAAGATGCGGGTTTGACTCCGGGTTTGATTACTGAATTTGCTTTGGATGTCTCTCTCGCGAATAGCCTTACGCCTTATCAGGATTTCACCATTAAAATGGGCTGTACCGATGTCTTTTCTTTTCAAAGCGGAGATGATTTTACGCCTAATTTAGACCAAGTGTATACCGCCGAAGTCTCGCCCGTAGTTGGTTGGAATACTTACGTATTGGATACGCCTTTTCAATGGGATGGCACATCAAATCTCTTAGTAGAAATCTGTTTTGATAATAATTCATGGACGAGTTATGACCATGTTTTTTATACTGAAACAAGTTATAATTCAGTCATTTATGCACAAGATGATAATGATGCAGGTTGTTTTATTGATGTCGAACAAATCAGTAATCGCCGCCCAAACACCCGCTTCACGACTTGCGAATTAGAGCCTACACTCAATATCAATTATACATGGTTGCCCTCCGATGGATTGAGCAATCCAAACATCCCAAACCCGATAGCATCTCCCGCGCAAGATATAACTTACACCATAATCGCTACTACACCCGGTGGCTGCGAATTGAGTAATACCGTACAGGTAAATGTAGAAGAATTTAGCGTCGCTGCTACTGCCAATCCGCTGTCTTGTGGTAGCGCATCAGGCAGTATAGATTTGGAAATGACGGGTGGTAATACACCTTTTACATTCGATTGGGATAATGACGCACTTGATGGCATCGAAGACCCGATGGGATTATTGCCCGGTGCATACAGCGTTACTGTAACAGATATTAACGGTTGTGAAAATACCGCTTTCGCAGAAATAACGACCACAGCAGACCTTGCATTGACCACCAATACGAATGATATTTCTTGTTTTGGAGAAAATGACGGCATGGCAGAAGTTACCGTAACGGCTGGTGCAGAGCCATTTACTTACATGTGGGATAGTAGTTTGCCTTCGCAGTCTACTCAAATGAATCTCACGGCAGGTACTTATAATGTAACCGTAACCGATGCCATCGGTTGCGAAAATACAACATCTATCGACATCACCGAACCTGCTGAGTTAGTGGTCATTCCAACGGTACAAAATGTCATTTGCACCGGCAGTGTAGGTGCTATTACACTCGCGGTCAATGGTGGCACAGGTGCATACACTTATCAATGGGATAATGGCTTACCCGCAGAAGCCCAGCAAGCGGATATTGCAGCAGGTATGTATAGTTATACGGTTACGGATGAAAATAATTGTCAAGTCTCCAATACCATTATGGTCGATGAACCTACTAATCCATTGACCTTGAATTTTGAGGCATTTGATGTGACTTGTTCCGGTGAAAATGATGGTCAAATCAACCTCTCTACCTCCGGCGGCACACCGCCTTACACCTACACTTGGAGCGACAATCTTCCGCCAAATGATACGCTCATCGACCTCAGCGGTGGCATTTACACCCTCACATTCAACGATGCCAATGATTGCACATTCATCCAACCCATCTCCATCAATGAGCCTGACGCACTTATCGCCATGATAAGTGACTCAACGGATACTTCCTGCGGCAGCACTGACGACGGAACGGCTACCACAAGCGTTTCAGGCGGCGTTCCTCCATATACTTTTTTGTGGGATAATGGTGAAAATACGCCTTCGGCGAATATGCTCATGCAAGGCACACACAGCGTAAGTATCACAGATTCAGGTGGTTGCACTGCACAACTTAATGTCGATATTGGAGCCTCTGCGGAAATCACAATGCTTGCTACGGCAACACCTGTTTCCTGTTTTGGCGAGGGAGATGGTAGTATCAGCATCGAAATTACCAACGGCAGCGAACCATTTTTGTATTCGATTGATGGAGAAATGTACACCACAAACAGTCTACTCTCCAACCTCGACGGAGGCACTTACAACATACACGTACAAGACGCCAATGGCTGCATCCAAGCCGATAGCGTCACGGTTGATTCTCCATCTGAATTATTGATTAATTTGATTGAAAATACGAATATCAATTTTGGTGATTCGATTGTATTGGAAACGGCGGTTTCCGGCGCGAGTGGTGTGACTTATACATGGTCATCACAGGATAGCTTGAGTTGTATGGACTGCCCCTCTCCTACCGTTTCTCCTATTTTTCAAACGGTCTATAACGTAAATGTCGTCACTGATGAAGGGTGTAGTGCGAGTGCGAGCGTCACTATTTTTGTAGATAAAACGCAGCCCGTTTTCATACCAAATGCTTTCTCTCCTAATAATGACGGCGTCAATGATTTCTTTGTGATACACGGTGATAATGCCGTTACTAATGTAAAAATGCTACGCATTTACGACCGCTGGGGTGAAGCCGTTTTTGAATCAAAAAATACTACTCCGAATAGTACAGAAAATACTTGGGATGGAAAATTCAGAGGGAATAATATGCAATCAGGCGTGTATATCTATTATGCAGAAATTGAGTTTATTGATGGAAGTACGATTCCCTATAGTGGAGAAATTACATTGATTCGATAAATGTACAGGCGACTTCAATCGCCATGTTTACGTGACATGGCGATTGAAATCGCCTGTACTATATCTCCATCTGCACTAAAACCCCCGAAAGTCCAAAATACACCCAACACTCCACTGCCCCCGTACACGCCCTCATTCGATGCAATACAGGTGCAATCTCCTTCAAGTTAGCATGTATTTTTTTAATGTGGATGGCATTAGAATTATATTGTACCAATACATTCCCCTTATCCGTTTCCAATAGCATATCTGTCACTGCTTCAAATAATTGCCCATTATTTGTTTGTGAAACAGGGTAATTCTTGTACAATTTATTAATTTGAATATTTTTTTCTAATGTGGTGTAAAAATGAGTGGACGCATTTAATAAATACTTTTCTTCCACGAACCCTACTAATTCAAAATCATGTATCAGGCGGGTCGCTGTTTGTTCTCTTTGAATGTTGTCGCTGTTTGGATTATCGGCAAAAAGGAAGGCGCGATAGAGTTGTGCTAAGGTTAATTCTTCCGCATCTTCCCGCGCTTTTATAGGCGAGATTTCTATTTGTTTGATGATGTTAAATTCTACATTTTCATGCTCAATAATGTCGGGTTTCAGCATCGGGTGAGATTTCGTTCCGGCACGTTCTTCAAAGTAATTTGTAACTTCCAATTCCACCCCTGCATGTTCAAATTGCTTATCAAAAAAGGTAAGTTTCGTATCTATCGGAACGATTTGCTCATTCCATTTCCAGGGCGAATCATAGCTGTCTGCATCCAATGAGGGGATATTTTCATCGCCTTCATTCCATACGCGATTCAGCCATTTTGTAGGAGCTTGACGAGTGGGTAAAATGAGGTAATCCCGCGCACGAGTCATGCCTACGTATAGGAGTCGGGCTTCCTCTTGCAAGGCAGCGGCTTGTGCATCGTGCTTGACTTCGCTTTGATTGATATTCTCTTGTAATTCAGTGCCTTTGCTTTGGTCACTGTAAGGATTAATCCAATAACGTAACCAACGATTCACCAGAGGGTTTTCCAAATCCACTTCCTCATTTTCAGAGACGATGCCCATGCCCCATACTTTATCGCGCAGCGTATTTTCCAAACTATGACAAACCACCACATTCCACTCCAAACCCTTTGATTTATGGTAAGTCATCACATTGACCGCTTCGGGATTTTCTCTCGCGCCTTGTTCGTCTGCGCTTTCGTTGGCTTTTTCATTTAACCATAATAAAAAACCGCCCAAAGAAGCTGCGCTATGCAGGCGATTACAAGCATCCTCGTAACCCAATGCGATTTTGCGAAGTGCGTCTATATTATCAAATCGTTGCCTTGCATTGCCCCAAGTCGCTATGATGCGGCGCAAGTCCAATTCTTCTATCACCAAATTTAATAATTCGCTACCCGAAAGTTCGACCACCTCGTCGCGAAGGTCATCTAATTGGTCAATAATCGGATGTGTATCTGTCCATTTGTAAGGACGTTTTCCTTCTTCATTTCTTTTATCTAAATATGCTAAACGTAATTTTATAATACGTTCAATATCGTAATCACTTGCCAAACGTAATATCTCCGCCACCGACAAAGAATCAGAGCGATGCAAAATATATTTCAAACAAGCCAAAACCAATTGCGCTTCGGGCGTAAACACCAAACCACTACGTGCAATCGCCGCTTTCAAACCCTCGCGGTGCAGCGCATCCGCCACTTCCAAACATTCCTTATTACTCCGGCAAAGTACCGCAATATCACCCGCCACCGCCTTACGACATTCACCCGTATGACGGTCAATGATATGCAGCCCTTCTTCCAATAATTGCCTGACACTCGCCGCGATACAATTCTCCGCCCAGGGTTTTCCGGGCGGACGTTTACCGCCTTCATGCTGAAAATGCCAATGCTTCAAAGCCGTGTCCAATTCAATAGCTTCGGCAGGAAAAAAATCATTGCCCGATTTGGTGCGGCGTGGTTCGAGCGCGACCTGTTCAACAGGCATGTGGGAGAAGGCGCGACAAAATAGATCATTCGCCGCATAGACCAATTCCTGCCTTGACCGCCACGAATATTTCTGTATATCTTCGGGTTTTACGCCACCCGTTTTATCAATAATCGCTTGCATCAAAGCCGGTTCTGCACCCCTGAATCCGTAGATAGATTGCTTCGGGTCGCCCACCCAAACGGAGTGCTTCGCCAAACGCGACAATTTCAGAAAAATCTCCAACTGAATCGGGTTGGTATCCTGAAATTCATCGACCATAAGCAAGTCCAATTCTTCCTGCAAAACGGCTTTCACTTGCGGATGGTCGAGCAAGTATAATACGCTGACTTCCATATCGGTATAGTCAATCAAACCGCGCCGTTTTTTGTATTGGTCGTACTCTTGCAGCGCATCAATCGCAATGTCAAAAATATGACTCACAAAGGCGCGAATATCAGCGTGAAATTGCGGATGCTCGGCGTGTCGGGCAGCCCATTCGGCGAGGTCGGCGTAGTCGTCGCGGCTTTTTTTACCGATTTTCGACCTGCCTTTCCAGATGCGTACCCATTCGTACCAATTGAGTTCGCGGCGGGCGGCGAGGTTGTTGCGGGTGGTTTGTACGTTGTTGAGAATGCCTTGGGTGGCTTTGGTGCTGTCTTCGTTATTGCGGATATTGTGCATCGTAACATCCATAATATCAAGGAATTGTGCATTAAATTCCTCCGCAGACATCTCCGACACTTCGGGCAGATATTGGAAAAAACTCGCGAGCGATTTGTCGCGGCTTTCGCGCAGCACTTCCTCCAAAAAATTATTGGCACGCGCAATATCGGTCAGCGTGCGGACTTCCTTGCGCCAATCGTAACGGTCTTTTTTGTTGAAACCCAATCGCTCGTCGAGGGCTTCCATTTCACCAATCAAGGCAGGTTTCAAAATCGCCGCCAACGATTCATTAAACATGACCTGCACATCCTCATCGGCAATAATGTCCACTTCGGGCGACACACCCGCCTCGAAAGCAAAGCGTTTGAGTAGCTTCGTCCCCAAGCTATGCACCGTACCAATCATGGCATTGGCGAGGTCGTCGGCTTCGTCGGACATGCCGCTTTCCAACAACTTGACCCGCACCCGTTCCTGCAATTCGGACGCGGCTTTCTTGGTAAATGTGGTCGCAATAATGCCCGATGCACGGACTTTTTCGCCCGATTCGCCCTTGAGCAAATTGACCATTTCTTGGGTCAGGCGGTAGGTCTTGCCGCTACCGGCACCG
>JAHDEO010000438.1 GCA_020628725.1 Saprospiraceae bacterium | reverse complement strand
AATATACTCAAACAACATCGTATTCACGGTTTTTCCTTTTTGATTGGTAGGAGAATTTTTTGAAGGCATGGCTTTACTACTCAGGGCGCGTTGAATAGTGGTGATATGTTTGAATTGATGTTGCTCAAATTGTTCTGCGATGAATTGGTCGGTGGGTAATTGAATGGATTTTACGGTTCTATTACCGACGACGTAAAAGACTTTTCCACCGTTTTTTACACTGTCTGCGACTTGATGAATGGAACGTTTTAAGTCTTTATAAAATGCAGAGATTTCCAATGCTCTTTTGGTGTCTTTTTTGTCAATTTCCGAAATATAATCTGCAATTACGCCTTGTGTGTATAGGTATTTAGCTTTTTTTCCCCCCATTAGCATACCGTCAATTTTTCTGGCATAATCTATTCCAATCCATTCGTTGGATAAGGTAGAAAATTGACCATAGGCAACCGTTGTGCGGCTATCTCCGTAAGGCGGACTTGTGAGAACGGTATCGAAAAATTCAGGCTGAGGTTCAAATTTTTTGTAATTGACCTCAATATTCACATTTTTAGTCAATTTTGGGAAATAAATATTTGAATAAATAAATATCGCGTCATTTAATTTTTTGAAATAAACACCATACACATCAGGATTGAAATTGAGAATATCCTCCGGTTTCATTTTATACAATTTAAATTCCCTATTGCGCGTGTACGAACATTCTCTGACGGTTTCGGAGAAAGGCACAAGAAAAAAATTGCGTAATGATTTATTTTCAATCTTATAAATAAAATGTTTAATCACATTTAACCCTTGCAGAACTTCCTGCGAAAACCAAAAGTCAATATTTGTGATTTTTGGCAAGGGGAGTTTGCTTGGGTTGTTTTCATCTTTAATGAATTCAAAAATGGCGTTTCTCAAAGCCATTTTTTCTTCAATTATCGCATTGACACTTATTTTGGTGAATTTTGCTTTTGAAATTAATACCGCCAAAGGGTTAATATCAAAACCGTACATTTCTCTGATACCCTGTTCCAAGCCGCTTGCAAAAGATGACCCCGAACCACAGTAAGGGTCTAACAAATTCCCGGATGTGATGCCAAAATCTTTCAACAATTTAATTCCGATTTGAGGTAACATCGTGGCAGGATAACGATGTAAATTCGGGTATGCTGAAGCATAAGATTGTTTCAAAAAATCGTAGTCGGTATTTCTTTCTATTTTGTAAACCATAATTCGCTCACCTTTTAATTGCTTTTTCTCATTGCAAAAATAGTAAAAAATAATCACTCACAAAATGTGGGTGCAATTTTTTCTTTTCAATCATACTTTTGCTCACATAATGTTGGTGAAACTATGAAAACAGAGAGTCAAATAGATGTTATCAATATCATCAGAGAATTGAGAAATGATAATGAATTATCACAATCCGGTTTTGCAGATATAATTGGAGTGAGTTATGGTTTGGTGGGCAATATTGAATCACCAAAATATCCACACAAATATACGATTGAACAGTTACAAAAGGCTGTAAAGTATTTTAATTATCCCTTTGAAAATCTATTCCTTACGGATGAAGAAACAAAATTGAACAAAAGAGAAATGATTGATTTATTGGTAAAAAAAATCGCAGAATATGATAGATAAAAAGAAGATTGAAACAGAGTTCAAGAGAATCAGAAATCTCGGATTTATTCCAAGTAAACGCAAACACAACACAGGAATCGGTAAGACTTTTGAGGATTATTTGGGCGTAACGGAAAACAACGATAAGTCACCTGATTTTGCGGGTTTTGAAGTTAAAAGTCAGCGGGCATTGACAAGTTCGTTCCTTACACTTTTTACAAAAAGTCCCTCCGGCCCGAAAGGAGCTAATTCTTATTTGAGAGACACTTTCGGCGAAGAATATGAGGAATATCCCGGATTAAAAAAATTACATACTTCGATATTCTCAAATAAATTCAACAGTTACAAAGGAAAGGTCGGATTTAAAATTATTAATGATAAAAAAAGCTCGATTGTCAAATTGAAAATCAAAGATTTGTCAACGAAAAAAATAATTGATGACAGTGTCCATTGGACTTACGGTGATTTGGAACGTGCTTTGAATAAGAAGTTACAAGCTTTGTTTTATGTTAGTGCAGACACCAGAAAAGTAGGGGACAAAGAGGAATTTCATTACACGGAAGCCACGATTTATCTTAATCCTAAGTTTGACAACTTATTGAAATTGATTGATGCCGGTAAAATGATGATTGATATTAGGATAGGCTCTTACAAAAGCGGAAAAAACAAAGGTAAAACGCATGACCACGGAACGGGTTTTAGAATTAAACCAACTGATTTGAGGTTGTTGTATTCCGATAAATTAGAAATCACTTGAGATGGAAATTTCTCCAAAAAGCCCGTTCCTCCGAAGTTGCACATTGCACCCACAAATATATCACAATCCTTCCATGCTGCAAAATAGCTGTACGGCTTTCTCAAAAATGTGACATCAAAAAGCAGGTTTATTTGGCATGGATTGGTTTGAAGTGAAGCCTATGGAATGAATTAAAATTAAAATGCAAATTAAAATTAAAAAAGTAGCTAATAATCAGTTGATTATAATTTTCAGAATGTAACGTTATTTTTTTATCGTTCCTATGACAGTAGAATAATTCACAATTTCTTTTCCATTCTTTTAAACCTTCTGTAAATATGAGCGTCTCACATTAAACTTTTGCACAGACAGATGTCGACTATCCCTTCACAATCTTAACTTGATACAGACACAAACACATACGATGAGCGACGAGCAGATACTTGCAGAGATGCGCGATACACACACGCAGGAAAAAGCGTTTCGGGCATTGATGACGAAGTATCAAGAGCGATTATACCTGCAAATACGGCGGATGAAAATTGAACATGCCGATGCGGATGATGTATTGCAAAATACCTTCGTCAAGGTGTACCGCAACATCCGAAAATTTGAGGGAAAATCCGAACTCTATACGTGGCTGTATCGTATCGCCACCAATGAAGCCATTACATTTTTAAGACAAAAAAAACGCCGCCAATCCACCTCGCTCGATGATGAATCAACCACTTATCAACTCGAAGCCGATACGTGGTTTGATGGCAGCGAGGCACAGCGAAAGTTGAAAGCAGCAATAGATACATTGCCCAACAAACAGCAACAAGTATTCAATATGCGTTATTTTGATGAGATGAGTTACAAGGATATTTCGGAGGTGGTGGGGACATCTGTAGGCGGATTGAAGGCATCATATCATCATGCAGTAAAGAAAATTGAAGATTTTTTGAAACAAGATTAAACCTACACATAGTTTTGAAGTCAAATATTATACGGTGAAAGAAGACTACAACATACAAGATGAATTAAAGGAACTGTCGCCGCTTCTCTCGGAACTTCGCCAAGAGGAAGAAGGCTACAAAGTGCCGCATTTATATTTTGAATCATTGCAAGATAAAGTGCTACGCCAAGTCAATGAAGCACCACAAAAAGCCGGACTTTTTGTGCGATTTGGATGGGCACGTACTTTGGCAACGGCAGCTTCGGTAGCTGTATTGTTAATGGCAGGTGTGTTTTTATTGAATCAATCCGATAATGTGCAAGTCGCTGAATTGGAAGACATTAGTACAGAAGCACTTGCAATGTATTTAGATGAAAACGCAGATGATTGGGATTTGGATTTATTTTTGGAAGATGATTTTCAATTGGATTTTACGGATGGTTTGAATTTGGATGCTGATGAATGGGGCGATTATATTGAGGAAGAATTATTGGATGAAGACACAGAGGAATTGTTTTTTTAGGTTAAAATTAAACACGATTAAATTAGGTCTAAAATA
This sequence comes from Saprospiraceae bacterium, assembly GCA_020628725.1. Classification (GTDB taxonomy): domain Bacteria; phylum Bacteroidota; class Bacteroidia; order Chitinophagales; family Saprospiraceae; genus JAHDEO01. Next base: position 2,363 of record JAHDEO010000438.1, on the reverse strand, counting down.
TTAGTAATCAAACCTATAAGGTTTTGAAAACCTTATAGGTTTAAGGCAAAACTCGAATATTAGCCTAATTTGGTATTATCAAAATACTGATGAAAAAAATAATCTTATTTATACTGATAAATTGTATTTCGATAGCGATAATTTCTGCACAACCGCACCGAGGAGGAAAGCATAAAGGCGACCTCTCCCCGGAGGCGCGCGAAAAAATGGAAGCCTACCGTGTCGCATTCATCACTGAAAAGCTCGAACTCACAGCAGAAGAAGCGCAGCAATTTTGGCCCATTTTCAATGAGCGTGAAGAACGTCTGCGAGCTATAAAAAAAGAACAGAAACAACACAGAAGAAATACGGATTTCGCCAACTTGACCGATGCCGAAATACAAGCAATGATAGACCACCATTTCGATTTCAAGCAACGTGAACTCGACATTGAGCGCGAGTATACGGCTAAATTTGCGAAGGTATTACCCTTGCGAAAAGTCGTGATGTTGCACCGTCTCGAACGCGAATTCAAAAAGAAAATTCTCAATGAATTTCGCAAGCGGAGAGGCGGTAAATGAGTAAATGCCTCATGGTCATCATTTACTCATTTATTCATTGCACAACTTTAACTTGTGTGTCTTTATTTAACTCAAAACTATTATTGATATTCAACAGATTAACCCCCGGCGTTTTGCCCACGTCAAAACTGCCAAAATCCTTTTCAAAGCCAAGTGCCTCCGCACCATTCAGCGTAGCCCACCGCAATACCGTTTCAAAATCAAGATAAGATTGGAATCGCAAAATCGTTCGCATTTCTTCCAAAATGCTCAATTGCCAATTCGACGTGAGGCTATCTGTGCCGATAGTCACGCGAGCATTGGTATCAAGAAATACTTGATAATTCGGCAAGCGATTTTCGATATACATATTCGCATTCGGGCAAGTTGCCCAATACACATGCGGACTCCATGCTTGGGCTGCCTCGATGTCGGCGCGAGTCGTGAGCGTATTATGCACAAAAAGTGTGCGATGTGTAGGGTCAAGATGCGCCAATGCATAGTGAATCGCAGGTTTATGATTCGGTTGAAATTTTTCCAGAGAAATTCCAAAACCACCATAAAAATCTACAAAACCACCCGTTCCATGCTCAAATAATTCATTCTCCGGCACAGTCTCTTGATTGTGGATGCTAACGGTTTTTTGTGCATTGCCGTTTGCCTCATTTATCAATTTAAATAAAGATTCGGATACACTATACGGCGCATGTGGTACGCAAGTTTTTTCATGATTTTCGGATAAATCCAATGCATCATACACCGCACGATATTGGTCGTAAGTTTTCTGTGCATCACCATCTTGCAAGAAATCAAACATTTCGATAAAGTTATAATATCGAATCTCGCTACGGCTTTTCTGAGCGAATGTATCCGTTTGATTAGAAATATCGCCTACCGCTACAATACCATTTTTTCGCATCTCCTCATCAGCAGTTTTGATAGCTGCCTGAATGACTTCCTCTGCTGCTTCACGTTTTTGCACTACGCTGGTAATGAACGGAATAAGCGTCGTGCCTGTTGCTACTTTTCCTTTCATATGCGACAATTCAAGGTGACAATGCGTATTCACAAAACCGGGAACAAGCGCACCTTCATGCACCTCCAAATCTCCGACTTGGTGTTGGTCGCGACTACTGATGTCCAGTATTTTACCGGTATCATCAAGCGTAATCACACCCTCACGAATCGGCGCAGCACTTACAGGAAATATCCAATCGGCAGTAATTTTTTTCATGTTCGTTAGTGTTGTGGTGTTGGAATATTGTGGTATCGAAGTTGCAAAACTAACACAATACCACAATACCAAAAACAAAAAAGGCGATTACCCTTGCAAGATAATCGCCTGATTCAGCCTTTCGAAAAGCTGTGTATATCGGAAGTTTCAATTATTTAGCGTGTATACAGCGTCCCGGTATAGTGATGATTTGGTTTACAGCATTTTTGCCGATAGGCTTATTACCGAAACATGGATTATTACCGGGAAGGTATTGCTGTTGAGCATTGGCAGTGAGTACCTCGGTAATTTTTACGGTGTAATTACCGTTTTGCTTGCCCTCTACGACACCTCTCCAACCTGCATTTTGAACGATATGTTCGATTTTATCACCCGGATTATAAGTGAGTGCAAATGTCTGGCTATTGGTCGTAGTAGTTGGTTTTTTGACGGTACCCGGTTGTACTTTTTTAACTCTATTAGGCGGTGTACGCTTTGGTTTTGCAGGTACAACTGGAGCTACTTTTGTATCTTCCGTTCTGAGCGTGGTTTCATCAATATCCAGTCTTTCTTCAACCTCCTCATCTATTTTTTCGATACGCTGCTCTACT
>JAHDEO010000437.1 GCA_020628725.1 Saprospiraceae bacterium | reverse complement strand
TCCGGCTCTTCCGGCTGCTCACCTGATACTGTCCATTCGCATATTGCATTGATAAAGAAAGCAATTTCCCAACATTCCCTATCAGGTTCTTCGGGTTGCGTACCCATTACTTCCCACTCACAAGTCGTAGTATCGAAGATGGCGGTTTGATAACACTCTAATTCCGGTCCCTCAGGTAATTCACAAGAGCCGTCGTCTACATCTGCATCAGGGGCGTAATTGACGGCGCAGGGTTCAGTGCAGCCTCCGGTAGCACCTACCACACAGTCGCAATTGGCAGCATCGAAGCCTGTACCGTCGGGACAGTTCGGTATATGTACTGCTGTACAAGTAGTATCATCAAAAGAATCATCCGTCAAATCGCAGCCGTCATCTATTTCGGGCATCTCGCCGACGATGGTAAATTCACAGGTTGCATTATCAAATACGGATGTTTGCCAACATTCCATGACAGGTGCTTCGATAGATACAAAAGTGATTTCCCATTGGCAAGTTGTAGTATCGAAGGTTGCTGTTTCCCAACACTCAACGGCAGGTTGTTCGGGTATATCGCCTGTCACTTCCCAATCACATATCGCCGGATCACCATTGAAGATGGCTACTTGCCAACATTCGAGACCCGTTGGTGGGTCAATTGGGTCAGATGTTATATCCCATTGGCAAGTGGCGGGGTTAAACGTCACTACTTCGTAACATTCCAAATCCGTCGGTCCTTCGGGTAATATGCATGAGCCATCATCTATCGTAGCAGCAGGGTCGTAATTGGTCGCGCAAGGGTCGGTACAGCCTCCGGTAGCACCAATCACACAATCGCAATTGGCAGCGTCGAAGCCCGTGCCGTCGGGGCAATTTGGTGTATTTATTATCATGCAAGTCACTTCGTCAAAAGAGTCATCAGTAAACTCACAATTATCATCTACTATCGGCTCTTCACCTATAATATCCCACCAACAAATTTCATTATTAAAAGTAGCCGTTTGATAACATGCTAAATCAATGGGTTCTTCGGGTAGTTCCCCGGTCACTTCCCATTCACATATTGCCGGGTCATTATTGAAAGTAGCGGTTTGCCAACATTCTAAATCAGGCTCTTCGGGCAATTCACACGAACCGTCATCTACATTGGCATCAGGACTATAATTGACAGCACAGGGGTTGGTACAACCTTCAATTTCCTCTTCTACACATTGACAGTTTTCGGCATCTAATAATGTTCCGGGAGGACAATTCGGTGTATTTACTGCCATACAAGTTGATTCGTCAAAAGAGTCATCCGTAAACTCGCAGCCGTCATCTATTTGGGGCATCTCGCCAAATACCTCCCAAGCACAGACTGCCGGATCAGGGTTAAAAATCGTCGTCTGCCAACATTCGAGCCCCACTGGTGGTTCAATTATATCAGGTACTATTTCCCATTCGCAACTTGTGTCGTTGAAAGTTACAATTTCCCAACATTCCACATCTGTTGGTTCAGGTGGTTGTTCGCCTTCTACCTCCCATTCACATATTGCGGGGTCATTATTGAAAGTGGCAGTTTCCCAACATTCCAAATCAGGTGCCTCGGGCAATTCACATGAACCATCATCTACAGTGGCATAAGGATTATAATTGATGGCACATGGCTCGGTGCAGCCAAGTTGTCCAAATGCACATCCCACGCTCAACAGTGCAAACAAAAATGTAAAAAGCAATCTCATTGTGTTCATTTTAAAAAGGTGAAATAATCAAAGAAGAAAAGAATGATACTCCAAAACATGCAGCCTTAAGATAGGAGGGCTTCGTTTTGCATTGGTTAACAGGCGTTTATTGAGTACAGCAATATACTAATTTTTATGAAAAGAAAAAAGAAAAAAATGAGTAAGCAGTAAGTAGGGAGACAAAACTAAGCGAATGTTTTTTTGAACCACTAATCCCGATAATTATCGCGGATTAGTGGTTCAAAAATTGTACGATTAGTTTTGTCCACCCACTTACTGCTTAGACAACCTACAATCATCTACTCATTTTTATTTTTTTGTGAAAGATAAAATTCATTAAAATTACAATTTTACCACTCGCCGCGTCACCATCTGTTCATCTATCATCATTTGAATAAAATAAACGCCTTGCGCCGCCTGTGAAATGTCAATCAAAGTACCGCTTTCCAACTGTCCGCTTTGAATGATTTGTCCTTTTGTATTGAGCAAATTATATGTCCCGCGTGGAATACCTTCTACTTGAAATGTGCCTGTATTTGGATTTGGAAGGATAGTGAGGTCGGGGAAAAGGTCGTCAGGTGTGGTCGTAGAAGTCAGCATACTGACCATCACGCTCAATGTCGTATTCGTAATAACAGGCGGATTTTGGTCAAAATAAATTCCCGCAGAATTGCGAATAACTGTATTTTCATCAATGCCATCAAGTGCGCGTATCATGTAGGTGACGTGACCATTGCTACCTTCCAGATTGGAGGTGGAATCAGGCAAGAAGATGTCCGTAAAATCAAAAGTGACCACACCTTCTTCATTCAGACTTGTACTCAGTACCTCACTATGACTACTCCCCAATACACGGAAAGTTGACCAGTCCAAATTCGCATCCAATGTGTCTAATATTTTTACATCATAGGCGACATCATTACCCGTATTTTGGAAACGAACGGTATAAATGAGGTCTTCATCGAATAATACTTCATAGTGAAATCGTGTAGGACTAACGAGCTTATCATTCGGGTCGAAAGAGCAACGAACTTCTGCGTCATACCTAAATCCTTCGGAGGTATGTGCTCCATTTGTATCATTATAATCGGTATAAGATAAGAAATTCAGAAAATCACCAACAGGAAAATCAGGCGGTCCGGGAATCCCCAATTCCACTTCAACTGAAAATATTTCTCCCGGATACAAATCTGTAAAATTCCAACCGTAATATGTCGGCGTACCGCTTACGGTTTCATCTGGCGGCGTAAGAAAATTGATTTGTGTCACATCGTCATCTATTTGCAGCCACATCGTTCCGCTTGCGATGGTCGTTCCGGTATTTCGTGTGCTGATATCGAATACAACATCCTCATTGCATCTTGCATTGGGCGAAGTGATAAAGCTCGTCAATTGTGATACCAACTGTGAAGGATAAACCCCAAAAGCAAATGTTACTTCTTCGCCTGCCTCAACCGACAAAAAATAGGAGGTAGAATCAGTAGTGAGTTGCCAATTTTCGTTTTCTGCCTCATTATAAGTCGCAGTGTAGTTGCCGGGTGATACATAATATGTACTCGGACTACCAACGATTAAAACCTCTTGAGGGTCCAACGTCACACTAATATTTGAATGATTCGGTTCACCCGCATCTTGTATTTTATTTTGGTTTATATCGTAAAAAGATAAGTGGCTTATTCGTGAAAACTCATCGCAAGTAAACAGAATTTCATCAATGCTATTACAACCTTCAGCATTGCCCGAAATATCAACAATAATCCCCGTGGGATTCAACAAAAAATTACATAAGGTCGGCGAATTGCAATATGAAAGATTTGGATTTCCTGAGATAATGGTTATCGTAGGTAAATTGTCTCCAAGCAAGGTGCCCGACAAGCCGGTGATATTCGTGAGCGAGTTATTACTCAGTATCACTACCCCTGCCAGCCAAGAGTTTACATTTCCAAGTCCATCAAGATTAAGCAATAAAGGATTATTCATTACAAGTAGACCTGCAAGTGAATCAATATTTTCCAAATCCGACAAATCAACCAAATCAGTAGCTTCTATCTGTAAGACACCTTCAATACTTGTCAGTTGGCTCAATCCCTCCAAATTTGTAATTGGTGAAAAAATAGAGTCCCAGGCAATCATTAGGTCGCCAATTACTTCTGTACAATTCGGAAAATTAACAGGAAAATTATCAATTTCCTCTTGGCTATTAAATACCAGTCCATTCTCTGAACAAACTTGAGCAAATGAATGATTGAGGCATAAAAATGCTAAAATAAGTGTACATAAAAATCGCATAGTGAATTGATTTTAGGTTAAAAAATTGGTGAAAGAAAAAAGGTAGATTTCGTTTCGTGTCGGTTAAAAAACCGTTTATCGGGTGAAGTAGTGAGCTAATTTACAAATATTTATATAAAAAAGCAAAATCACAAGACCTTCGACCTACGCCTATATGCACGAAGGATGGCAGAACGCCACTTTAGTGGTAATTTGAATAAAAATTTCTCCAAGAAAAAAGTCAATCGACCGAAGAGCAGTCCGAAGCGATTTTTTACAGTTAATTTCGGTTTTAACTCACTCGTGTAACCAAAGTCAGCGGCTACTTTACCTGCAATTTTGAAGATACATGCCTCATCTTCAGGCTGAATATTACCTTGCCATGCAGTCGCTTTTTTCGGGTCGATGGGTTCGGTAATTTTGTGATTCCACTCGAATACATTTTTAGAGTATTTGTAAAATTCCAACAAACGCGGCATAAAATCCACGCCCAAAAATGTACAAATTCGCTCCAATGTCACGCGTGTATCTGTGAGCAAATCTTCATAGTGAATCACCAAAATTCTATCGGGCATTTCACGTTGCCAAGTTAGGATGTGCTCATTATACTTTGCCCAGCGATGCGCCAATGCCGCCACATCATCCACATCAAAATCGACGTTTTGATACGACAATACATTCGCACGCGGGTCGCGTACAAGATGCACGAATTTTGATTCAGGGTAAAGTTTTGCTAATCGCTTGATATACAAACTATACTCAGGGTTTTTATCGCCCAACAAACGTGCATTTTGTTTGTCATTTCGTTTTGCATATTCATAATAAATCACTTTGCACAATTCTGAAAAATGACTTTCGAGCGGATATTTTTCCAGTAAATCATAGATGGCTTCAGGCGTACTTTGCCACCAGTTTTTCACTTTTTCTTCTGAGAAAATATCGCGTATAAAGGCAGCTTTTCGTTCGCTAGTCCATTTTTTTGTGTTATTATATTTTCCATACAAATGAATAATAAAAAGGGCTTCGGGCGTCACACAAATTTCGGGGTGTGTATCGAGAATGGATTGTAGTAGCCACGTCCCTGACCTGCCGCGTCCGGTGATGAAAAAGAGGTTTTTGGATTGTATTTGATTATAAACTAACAAAAATAGGACACGGATTTAATGGATGAAACAGAATTGGAACGGATATGCATCAGTTGGAATCCATTAAATCTGTTCAATCTGTGTCCCATCCTGATTTTCCTGCAAAATTATCAATTTTCAATTATTCATTATCAATTATCCCGTGTTTGTCTTTGATAATAAAAAGTGGACGTTCGCGCGATTCATTATAGGTACGATACACGTATTCACCTAAGACTCCAATCGAAATCAACTGCACGCCACTAAAGAAGAAAATCGCTAAGGCTAATGTCGTGAATCCTTGTGGTGCATCATGATTGTCATACAAAAAGTACGAAACCAAAATTTTCATACCGTATAAAAAGGTAAATATCAACGTAGCATAGCCCAATCGCCGCATCACTCGCACAGGCAAGCTACTAAAGCTAAACATCCCATTATATGCCAATTGGAAGAGTTGTTTGAAGTCGTATTTAGGCTCTCCCGCGAATCGTTCTGCACGTTCGTACTCCACACCGATTTGTGGATAACCGACCCATGCACGTATACCACGCAGGTAAAGGCTTTGCTCCTGCATCGTCAACATCCTATCCAATACCCGACGCGACATCATACAAAAATCGCCGCTATCCAAGGGGATTTTCGTATCTGACACCTTAGCCAACAAGCGATAGTAGAGCCAGTACGCAAATTTCTTTACCAAGCCCTCTTTGCGCTTTTTGCGGACAGCATAAACGACATCATAGCCTTCCCGCATTTTGTTATAAAAACGCTCAAAAATCTCCGGTGGGTCTTGCAAATCACCGTCCATAACCCCAACATAATCACCTTTTGCCACACTCAATCCTGCCAATACCGCTGATTGATGACCGAAATTACGCGAAAGCGAAATGACCTTAAATCGCGGGTCTTGTTTATGATAATCAATGAGTTGAGAAAGGCTGGTATCACGGCTACCATCATCCACACAGACGATTTCAAAACTATCTGAAAATGAACTTATTGCAGCTATTGTACGGCGATAAAGTTCATCAATTCCCTCTGATTCATTGTATACAGGAATGACAATAGAAATAAGTGGTTTTGAAGACATAGAATGTTGCACCACGTAGCA
>JAHDEO010000436.1 GCA_020628725.1 Saprospiraceae bacterium | reverse complement strand
AAATGCCTCGTTAGAGGCAGTAATGTCGGTAGCATTTGATAAAAAGTAACATTTTTCGTTGTCCCATCGGGACAAAATATTTTCATGCGTTTGCCTTTTAAATTTTTTCGAAAGTTTCCATTTTTCATTTGATTATTTTGTTTTTAAAAATTTGTTTTATTTAAAATTTGAGGTTGCATTTGAGGTTGAGATTGAAGTTAAAAATCGCTTATCCATACTGTTCTAAATACTTATATTGATGTTCAATGGCTTCTTTAAATTCTCGTCGTAATCGAACTACTAAATCCGCGACGGGAAGTGTGTCTTTAATTGTCGCCACACCTTGACCTGCTGACCAAATCGTTTTCCACGCTTTTGCTTCCGTGTTAAGCTCTTCTCCAAAATCAATCTTATTTTTCGTATTCCACAAATCAGGCGGGATGCCCGCATTAACAAGGCTTTTTTTGAGAAAATTAGCAGAAACCCCCGAAATAGCAGCCGTATAAACGATGTCGCCCGTACCTGCTTCGATAATCATTTGCTTGTAGGCATCATCGGCAATGGCTTCGTCGGTATTGATAAATCGCGTGCCCATGTAGGCGATGTCCGCCCCCATTTGAAGGGCAGAAGCGATGTCGCGTCCGGTGCTGATATTGCCGCCCAAAAGGATAAGCCCATCCCATATCTCACGAATTTCGGGGATGAAAGGTATCGGGTTTCGTATACCTGCGTGACCACCCGCGCCTGCTGTTACGAGTATCAAACCGTCTACACCTGCGTCAATCGCTTTTTGAGCATGACGCACATTGGTCACATCATGAAAAACCAAACCACCATAACTATGCACCTCATCTACCAACTCTCGCACTGCGCCGAGTGACGTAATAATAATTGGAACTTTATGACGTACACAAATTTCCAAATCTGCCTCTACACGCGGGTTGGTGCGATGTACGATAAGATTGACGCCGTATGGCGGTGCTTTTTCGCCTGTCTCTGCTTCCCAGTTTTTGAATGCTTCATTCAGATGAATCAACCATTCTTCAAAGCCCTCCGTACTTCGTTGATTGAGCGAAGGGAATGTCCCTATAATTCCACTTTTACAGCAGGCTTTTACCAATTCCATCTGCGAGACAATAAACATCGGTGACGCCACGACAGGAATTTTCAGATTGAAACTTTTCAGTAATTCGTCTTTGTTCATCTTGCTTAATTTTTGTGGTATCGTAGTATTGTGGTTAGGGATCTGTGTCACGTTTTTACAGAATACGTTAAGTGTTTTCCATCTGATTTTTCTTCAATTCTGTGCTCGTAAATCAATAAATCCACATAGCCTAAGACCATGAACATGGCACCAAAATTTATCATTTCACCATTGGAAGCATACATTTTTTGCCAGATATCATAAGCTGTTTTTGCACCGTTTTGAATGGTTTGAAAACACTCTTCTTTGCGTTTTTGGATTCTTGCTAATTGTCTTTCGATGACTTCATTGGCATTTTTAAATGGCTGTCCATGTCCCGGAAAAACCTTCTTAAAATCGTAGGGCTTTAGCTTTTCATAAGAATCCAACAGCATCAGACTCGATGTCATTCGCTTGCCTTTTTGTTGTGGGTCTTCTTCCAAAATTGTCATGGGTGTCAGAGGTAATAACATATCGCCTCCAAATACCCGATGACTTTCTATTTGTGCAAAGCAAAATTGCGTGCTGCAATGTCCCGGAACATACAATGCTTTCCAGTTTTGAGTGCCTATTATGATATCGTCTGTATCTTCAAAGTATTTCAACCTGTCTTTGGGGATTGTGAAGGTTCCTATTCTGGTTCTTTCATCTTTCATAAAAGTAATCAATATATTTGAAAGTGTTTCTGGGAAATTTAATTTGTTGATATATTGAATTTGAAATGTTCCTTCTTTGTGCATCATTCCTTGGTAGTCATCCATATAAGGTTGCGTAATTTTGGGTGCGTATACAGTAGCTTCTGTTTCGTTTAAAAGTCGGGGGAGAAGACCAATGTGGTCGGTATGTTGGTGTGTGAGTACTATTTTTTGGATGTCTTTTACAAGGCAATCGGCTTTATTTATCTTTTTGGTGAATATTTCCCAATTTTCGGTTGATGCCTTTCCACAGTCTACCAACGTCAGTTGCGCTCCTTTCACTAAAAAACAATTTACTGTGGGAAAGGTACCTTCAAGGGATAGTTCAATAGGGATGATTTTCTCATCTTGCATTTTTAGTCAGATTTAGCTTTAAATGGCAATCGTATAGTTTTCATTTTTGTGCCGTTTGGCGTTTCAAATTCTTCAAAGGTGTTTTTCTCTTTGTGATAGTCAGCTTCTTCCAATTCTTCAATTTCTAACACGGGTGCAGCGCATACATCCTGACCTTTGAAAATTTCCATCCATTCATCTCTTGTTTTGGTTTTAAATAAATCTTCTACTTCTTTTTTGGGAAATGCGTGTAACATAGTATCCATGTTTTCCGTCCTTTTCCATGCCGGTTTTTCGACAATTTCGCAGAGGTTATTCCAAAACTTCAACTCCAATGCGGCTATAGACAGCCATTTACCATCGGCGCATTGATAAGCGGCATAATTGACGGTTGTTTTGCCATTTATAATATTGAATTGTCGATAGTCCAAGCCACCTTTATGCAGTGCATAGGGAACGGCGATGAAAGGATTCATTGCATCCGCCAATCCAACATCTATGAAACTTCCCTTCCCTGTTTTAGCTTTTTTCAAAAGTGCTGCCTGCATCGCCATTACCGCCATATATGCGCCTCCAATATCGGCAAATTGAGTATCAGGAACGGTGGGTTTTCCATTTTCATCTTTCAATAAACTCATGATGCCCGCGTAAGCCAGATAGTTGAAATCGTGTCCGGCTTCGTTGGCGTAGCTATTGTCCTGACCGTATCCGGTCAATGAAACATACACTAATCCCGGATTGGCTTTTTTCATATCTTCATATGCGAGTCCCCAAGCTGTCATCGCTCCCGGACGGAATTGCTCTATCAAGGCGTCTGCATTTTTTACCAAATCCAATATTTCTGCCTTGCCTTCTGCTGTCGAATAATCAATCATTTTCATCACTTTATTGTGGTTGAGTTGATGAAACAACACACTTGCTCCATCGACTTGGACACCACTCACCCGAACATAATCCATTCGTTTCGGACTTTCGATTTTAATGACTGTTGCGCCCATCTGTGCTAACAAATGGGTGGCAAGCGGTCCCGGCAGTAATCTCGTAAAATCAATTATGGTAATACCTTCTAATAGATTCATTGCTTTTGTTTAAATCAAGTTGAGGATAGTGTCGCAATTTAAGAATCAAATTAGAAAAAAGAATTAGGAGTGTTGTTTTTTCTTATAATAACATATATTTCCCTTTTTCATTCACCTGAATTTCGCGGAGTTGTTTAGTATTTTCAAAATCATAAAACACTTCTTCTATATTTTTCCAAAATAATTTATTTAACTGATAATCAGACACTTCATTCAAGTGAGTTACACTAATTTCATTATCAAATTGAATAGGAAAAATATCTACACGAATCATGGTTTGTCCATTTGATTGAGCTTGGCTCGCGAGGGTGTATAATTCCTTAATTTTATCATTCGTAATGGCAATACAACCCACACTCACGCAAGCTCCATGAATAAAAATATCGCTGCCCGGTTGCGTTTTATCCGCAAAAAAAACATCTGATTCATTCGGATAATTTAACCCTAAAGAAAGATAAAACCGACTTTGTGGATTGAAGCGATTGATATGGTAAATACCTTCGGGAATTTGGCGGTCTCCTTCACGGCGTTTTGGTCCTAATTTGCCTGAATTGGTGCAGAAATCGTAGTTTTTTATCAGGCGGAATGTCTCATCCGACTTGTTTTTTGCCCATACTTCAAGGGTTTCTTCAAATTTGAAAGCACGTAGATAGATTTCACATTGCTCATAATCAATACCTTTTTTGTTGAACAATTTTCGGAGAGAACTTTCGTATTCGCTTCGCGCAATTTCTACGCGCGAACCTGTATGAGTTTTTGATTTGCAAGAAAATAATAACAAGGAAAATACAAGGAATGAATAAAGGAGTTGACGAATCATAGGGAAATAAACTTTGTGTAATACAGGCTTCCAGCCTGCATTCGCGTTAAAATTTGGTAGTACATGCAGGCTAGGAAGCCTGTCCACTCGGCTGACATTTATCCTTCAAATTTAAAATAAACTACAAGCACATTTTATGCTCATTAAAAATTAATTTTCAACTGCCGGAGTTAGTTACGTTGCAACCAACTCTGCCTCACGTATATATGCCTCTGCTTCATCCACCATGTCGGGCGAACCGAGAAAAACGGGCGTTTTCTGATGCAATTCATGTGGTTCGATTTCAAGAATCCGTTCACGTCCGTTGGATGCCTTGCCTCCGGCACCTTCGATGAGCATCGCAAGTGGATTGCATTCGTACAAAAGGCGTAGCTTACCTTCGGGCTTCGACGTCGTGGCAGGATAGAAAAAGATGCCGCCTTTGATGAGTGTGCGGTGTACATCTGCCACCATAGAACCGATATATCGCAGCGAATAACCACTATTCATACAATGGTCAATGTAGGCTCGCGCACCGCTTGGATATTTATTATAATTCCCTTGATTGACAGAATAAATTTTACCACTTTTCGGAATTTGAATATTCGGATGCGAAAGACAAAATTCGCCGATGGAAGGGTCGAGTGTAAAGCCGTTGACACCTCTACCCGTTGTGTACACCAACATCGTAGACGAACCATACAAGACATATCCAGCCGCAACTTGTTTTACACCTTTTTGTAAAAAATCATATTTAGTGCATTCACCATCAAATGTTTTTCGGCGATAAATGGCGAATATCGTTCCGATAGACACATTGACATCAATATTCGATGAGCCGTCTAATGGGTCAAAAAGCACGACATACTTCGAGAATTTATGCGTCTCAATCGTCTTAAATGAATCTTCTTCTTCAGATGCAATACCGCAACATTCACCACTATTACGAAGACAGGAAATCAATAAATCATTGGCGAGTACGTCAAGTTTTTGCACATCATCTCCCGATTGATTTTCGACATCAGCACGACCTGCAATATCCACCAAACCGGCTTTATTGACCTCACGACTAACTATCTTCGATGCCAAACCAATATCGCGCAAAAGGCTGGATAATTCACCGGAAGCATAAGGAAGATTGCGCTGACTGCGAATGATGTGTTCGTCGAGGGAGATGATTTTGTTTTGCATACCAAACAGAATTTGTAGTACAAAGATAGGTCAATTAAGCGAATTTTCGCCGACGAAATTAAGACTTTTTAAATAGAAAATCGTCACAGGTAATAATGTTACAATGCTTAAATGATGAAATGCTTAAATAGGCATGAGTGAATGAGTGAATACTTTATGTCAAAAATATTTACTTATTGAGTCATTCAAAATTTACTCATTTCATCATTTAAGCATTGTAGCATTATCCATTCGTCCATCTTGCATGACGAGGCGGCGATCGCTCATTTCGGCAAGGGCTTCATTGTGCGTAACTATAATAAAGGTCTGTTGAAAATCATCTCGAAGCTGAAACAGCAATTGGTGAAGCTCTTGTGAAGATTGTGTGTCGAGATTGCCGGAAGGTTCGTCTGCAAAAAGGACAGCAGGTTGATTCATCAAAGCACGGGCTACGGCTACACGCTGCTGCTCGCCACCTGAAAGTTGAGTAGGTTTGTGTTCGATACGATTGGACAAACCAAGATAGCCAAGCAATTCCTTTGCACGGGCATGAGCTTCACGTTCACTCGTCTTTTGGATAAATGCAGGTATACACACATTCTCCAACGCCGTAAACTCCGGCAGCAAATGATGGAATTGAAATACAAAGCCAATATTTTTATTGCGAAAAGCTGCTAAATCCTTTGCATTCAGTCCATTCACATCAACGCCATTGATGTTGAGCGTACCTTTATCTGCTTGGTCAAGCGTCCCTAAAATATGCAACAAAGTACTCTTTCCCGCACCGGATTTACCAACAATTGACACGATTTCTCCTTTCTTAATATCAACATCTACACCTTTTAGTACATGCAGATTGCCGTAGGATTTGTGTATATTTTTTGCCTTAATCATAACTGTAGCGCGGTCTGTAGACCGCAATATGTAGCACGGTCTGTACAGGCTGACCGCGAATAAAGAAACAAGTTCGAATT
>JAHDEO010000435.1 GCA_020628725.1 Saprospiraceae bacterium | reverse complement strand
ATAAAGTTAAATAAAAAATAAATAAATTTATTTCAAAAACGATTTATACAAGCCTACCGACTCATCTCCCTATACCTTTGTAACTGTAATCACGAAACAAACATCTTTTAAAGAAAAGAAACAAACCTTAACAACAATGTAAAACAGATTACCCCTAAAGATGAAGTAAGGCACAGTCGGCAGTGCAACCTCACACTGCCGACACCTTAAAATTAAATGACACTTAAAATCAGACAAAATGACTCACGCAAGCATACATAAAGCACCATACAAAAAGACAGACCACTTTGAACAGGTCTATACTTTTACCCTGAATAAACTGTATCGCTTAGAGCATATTTCAGAGGATGCTCCTTTGCAAGTACTCCAACTGTTGACGGATAGTGAGCGCAATTATGCCGTTCATGCCCTCGAACTTTGGTTGTTTTGCGAAGCGCGAAAAATTTGCCTGACCATTAAAAAGACACAAGTCCAAAAAAACGCTATTTACCAACAAATTACACAACGTTTCTTAACCCTAATTGCCCCGAAACAACACCCTCAAAAAGCACCGCAAGTACAAGAACTTGTACTTTGTATACTCAAAAAGATGGGTTTTTAATCTCATTTGATACTACACGTTTTAGCTGACAAGTCCTGTCCGGACAGGCAATACATAGTTTAGTTTGACACTGATTGCAGGCTGTTTTTGTATGGAACGGTGTGGTGATTATGTGTAATTACATTTATTTTAATTTTATATTTTTTTAATATACTATTTAACTATTTTAAAACAATTAACTTATGAAAACTTTAAAAGTAAAAAGCATTTTATTTAGCCTTTTGGCTGTTATGGCAGTTGCTGTCTTTTTGACCTCTTGCTCAAAGGATAATTCTGTTATTTCAGAAGAGAATGAAATTGAAAGCACTGACATGATTATTCAAAGCGATTTAATGAGCTTTGGTAGTATTGATAAGTTCTATGAACACTACCAAGAAATGGATGCTTTGTATGATTTAAACAGTCAAAAATATCGTACTGTTATAGAAAGTCAAGTTCTTAATTCCGTATATAAAAAATTAGGAAGTGATGTATTTGAAGATCCAGAAAAACGTTACCAGCCTTGGCTTGGAGATCCTGTAATGATGGGTATTGTAAATGAATACTTAGAGTTTCAAATTGGAGAGGTTTTGTTGACTTATGTAAATGACGATTACATTTTGGCTTCTAAGAGTGATAATATCTCTGCAAGACATCAAATCCGAAATTTAGGTAAAAATAACGAGTTTGATATAAATGCAATTCCAGCAGATACGTATTTAGTTCCTTCTGATGAATTAGAAACTTTATTGGGCCCTTGGGGTGATGTGGATTATGAACCACATGTAGTTGCTGAAAGAAGTCAAGTAGGATGTGTTCAAACCGGAGATACCGGTTGGCAGTGGAAGCAAAATGGCACAGAAGCCATCAGCTACAGAACAAGAGCTTACACCACTTGGAGTAGCTTAAAAGAAGAAACCAAAATATACTCCTATAAACATTCTGGAAGTGGATGGAGTAATGAAAAAACCTATTATTTGTATGCCAGAATTGATGCAACTCGAAGAAATGAAAATACATGTACTTGGAACAATGACGAACGTGAGGTAAATACTTGCGATAATTGTAAGGATGAAAATGCAAGAGTCAATACTTCTAAAAAAAGACGCCATAATACTTCTGATGTATTTGGCTCAATTTCAAAATCTTATAAACAAAATGGTGCACAAGGTAATATTTTCGCATCTCACTATGTTCCTTTTTAAGAATTGATTTAAAAATAGCGTTTATTCTCTACCAAGATACTTTTCTATTACAGCCAAAAACAGGACATCCCACCCCAGACGTCTTGTTAGATTTCACTTCAAAGACATTTAATCATGAAAAACTTAAAAGTAAAAAGTATTTTATTTAGCCTCTTGAAAACACACGATTAACGCCGAAGAAATTCATTAGCCTCAAAACAAACCATTAGCCCCTCAAAACCCAATTAGCTTCATTATCAAACATTTAGCATGTTGCCGACAGTCCGCAGAACGCGGGCTGTAAGCATCAGGCTTCCGATAGCCACCACAATCACATTTTATTAATCATTAAAACATGCATCAATTATGAAAACTTTTTTTAAACCATTAATTCTACTATTCACACTACTATTTTTTGCATACTCCAATGTAAATGGGCAGAGCCAGCTTGATTTGAGTACCTATGAGCTGGTAGGTAGTCCGATAAGCATATCGGGCATTTCGGACGACTTATCGGGCGTAACCTACAACCCACTAACGAAGTCCCTGTTTATGATTACCAATAAAAACCACGCGATTTACGAAACCACTTTGAGAGGACAAATCACTCGTACCATTGATTTAGAGGATGCGAATGACACCGAAGATATTGTCCACATTGGCGGAACGACATTCGCTATCGCAGAAGAGCGACTTGGTGAGATTGTTTATGTCGATATTGCAGGAAACCCGAACTCCATAAATCTTGCTACGGCAAGTCGTTCGGAATTGCCCGGCACTTGGGGGTTAAACAACGGCTTGGAAGGTGTCTCCTACGACCCTGCGACTGATAGGATTTTTACTGTAAAAGAAAAATCAAATATCAATTTGTACAACTTTGCAAAAGCTAACGGTAATGTCAATCCGGCAACTTGCAATTTGGGAACGTCCATATCTCCGACTATCGCCGATGTGGCTGCGGTGCACCATCTCGGTCTGACTCCGGGTGTGAGTACATCCGGTGTTTCTGACCACATGTTGGTACTTAGTCAGGAAAGCAATGTCTTGATTGAAGTAGATGAAAACTGCAACGAATACAGCCGCCTCGACGGTATGCCGGGTGGTCAAATCGAAGGTGTAACAATGGACAATAAAGGTAATATCTACGTCGTAGGTGAGCCAAATGAGTTGTACATTTATAGCAATTGTCGCATCAGAGATTCACTGGCTTTGGTCGAATTGTACCAATCTACTAATGGAGACAATTGGAACCATGATGGCTCATGGGATTTTTCCCAACCAATTAGTACATGGAGTGGTGTGAGGCTTAATCAAAATGGTTGTGTATCATTGATTTCACTACCTCAAAAAAATCTAACAGGAACACTACCTGCTGAATTAGGTGACCTGAAAGACCTCTACTTTATTGACCTTTATAATAATAACGTAACAGGTAACATTCCACCGGAGATGGGCAACTTGCCAAGCCTACAATACTTGCATTTGAATCACAACCAATTGACCGGTCCAATACCTCCCGGACTTGGCAATTTGCCCTTTCTCAGAGACATCCGATTGCACAACAATCAGCTAACCGGACCAATACCCTCTGAACTTGGCAATCTGAGTTGGCTTCAAACCCTCTCGCTAGGATACAACCAACTGTCGGGTACAATTCCGACAAATTGGGATAACCTTTCGCGTTTACGTTATCTAAATGCATCTTATAATCAATTAACGGGTGAGATTCCGGCTAATTTAGGCAGCCTTCCAAATTTGCGCGTTTTGATTGTCTCTCATAATCAACTTACCGGTTGCTATGACGACAACTTATTGAACCTATGCAGTAAAATTCCAAATTATTTTAATCGCAATCGGTGGATAAGCGACGGCAATAACTTCAATACGCCATGGGAAACCTTCTGTGATACAGGCTCTTGCACACAGACCAGAGTAGCAGAGGAAGACAATAATTACGTCTTACAAAACTATCCTAACCCCTTCTCCACCGACACCACTATTGAGTACGACATCCCTGAAAATGCGGTGAATCCTACCCTTCAAATCACAGACATCAATGGTAAATTAGTGTATTCACAATCCATCGGACAAACAGGCACGGGCAGTATCCGCGTACAGGCAGGCACACTTGTATCGGGTGTGTATCACTATCGCCTTGTGATGGGTGATGCGGTATCTGCCACCAAACGAATGGTGATTATGAAGTAAAGCTCCGCGCACTTCTCGAACACTCAAGTCGAATAAAGTATCATTCACAAAAGCAGGGTACTTCAACGGAAGTATCTTGCTTTATTTTCCGTTTCTAAATTTGTTTAACTATGAAAAAATTAAAAATAAAAAGTATTCTATTTAGCCTGATGGCTATGATGGCAGTTGTTGTCTTTATGACTTCTTGTGAGCAAACATCCATAGAAGATGAAGCGATAATTTCAGTTGAAAATTTACCCGCCAGTCCTGAAGAAGTTTGGGCAGCAGCGAATACCAACACCAATGATTCAGATTTGAATAACACCGAAGAAGCACTTGACTCAAGAGGTTGTCCGCTAAAAGTCCGCAAATTACGATTCGTTGATGTTATATGGTATTCAACGCCACAATATGCGCTATGGATATATCACTATGACTCCAATGGCAACTTCATCAGTCATGACAGAAAGGATGTAACCTACTGTCACAGAGCGTACGAGACTTACTCTCCACCTCCCGGCAGATGCAAGTCAGTGGCTTTTGTAGGCTATCCACATTGGGGAACGGTACCTGTTGGTCCCTGTCCATAAATATATACTCATTAGTGAGTAAACATTCAAAACAGGACATCCCAACCCCGATGTCCTGTTTCATTACACCTTCAAACAAGCCTTTTCTTTACTTGTATTTGCACTTTTTATTTACCAAGACCGCTTCTTACGCCCTTTAAGTTCTTTGATTTTCTCTAAGAGCCAGCGTTTATCGCTGTTGACTTCTTGTTGTTCCAGTTGCTCGGTTGCCCACTCTACTGTCCGCGCACCCTCACGGTGGCGGATGCGGTACAGCGTCATGAGGATGGTAATAAAATTACGATAGCCTGTTTTTCTTTTTTGAGGCAATTGCTTATTTGTTTTGAAAAAACTATCGGCAGAACGGAACGCGGTCATAGTGTATTCATTATAATCTTTTTCCTTTTCATATAAACATTTCAGAATGGCAACACGGGTATTGACGTCGTAAGTAGCATTAATTCTATCGGCTTGAATAAAGTTGTCGTGAGCAGTTTCGTAATCCTCTTGGTGAAAAGCAATATTACCGTAATTCACATGGCATACGCTATCTCTAATCTCTTTTTGGATAAACGGGCGATAATGCTCAATAATTTCTTTTGCCCATTCAAACTCTCCTACACGACAGCCTGCTGTTATCATATTTTTGAGTGTGTTGGCAGAAATGAAGTTGTCTTCTATCAGTAGATTTTTGATATGCCGTGTTTCATATAAATAAAACATGCTATCAAAGAACTCTAAATTACCGATACGTATCTGAGAAATACAATGACTAGTAGCTACTGCATAAAAGTCCCTTAAAATATCCGCCGGAATGAATTCAACATACTTGTCCAGCAACTCTAATAACCTATCATATACTTTGTTATCTTGGGTGTGCATCAATTCTATATTAGCACGATACAGGATAATAATCGGATGTTCAGCATACTGCGGTAAATCCATTAATCCTTTGAGTTCATCTATGGAAGCAAAATCATATTCTTTTTTTTGACTGGCTTTTTTTAATGAAAGTGCCGTTGCATGTAAATACAATTTATTTAACAAGTAACTTACATCCAAATTATACGTTAAATCCGTTAAATTATTTCCCTTCACTATATCACCGACACGATACAGATAATTCAAAATATTCTCCTCCATTCTCTGGCTTTGCACATATACTTCTTTTCCTTTCACAACTTCCTCATCAAGTTGCTTTTTATCTTTCTTGATGTGCCGATTAAATAAAAAATACTGATTGCGTTCTATCAAGGCGGGGTAAAGCAATTCACATTTATGAATATCATGCGTTTTCATGGTTTCAATAGATAGAAATTGCTCTGCCAATCGCAACAAAACATTCATTTTAGCATTCAGCAGTCCTTTTTGTTTTTTGTCTAAGGTACGCTTGGGAGCAGGTAAATCATCAAAGACCTTTTGATAGACCTTACGTTCCACGTCTTCGGTAAATGTTCGTTTATTCAATACCGATTTTCTCAATACGTCTAATAATTTGATAACATACCTGTCCGTATTAAAATACCGACAAGCAATCAGTTCTCTTAAATCTCCCACTTCTTTTTTAGAAAAGGTATTTAAAAGTTCAACACACAAGACAGGTCTTGATTTTCTGGTTTTATTTTCTTCTTTATTCATTTAAAGTATTTATTTTCAGTTTTTTATAATATAAAAATAAATTAAAGCATTTTTATTT
>JAHDEO010000434.1 GCA_020628725.1 Saprospiraceae bacterium | reverse complement strand
TATTTACACTTAACCACTTATAGTATGTTTTAAAATTATTTGTATTGTGAATATGAACGTCTTTTCCGCCCATATTTCAACTGTTTTTCGTCATGTCTCGGCTTAGCCGAGATAATCCTCAAAATGAGCTTCATCTGAACGAAAAATACATTTCATATTCATCAAAAAAATAATTCTAAACAGCCTCTTAAGAGAAAAGAGTCTGTCGCGAAAATTTATTTTCGCCAAATCATATAGCCTAATCGAAAATTCAAGGTAAGATGCACGAGGCTATCTTTACCAATTTTTCTGTAATCATCTGTGAACATCCATTCTCTGTCGTTATGAAAAAGAGGTGATGACGTCATTGAATTTTCGATTTCAGTATAAAATTTATGCCTTCGTACACCACCTATTCCCGTACTGAAATCCATGATGAAGCGACCAACACGATGTTTAGCTCCTATCTTAAAATGTCCACCATTTTTGATTTTATGAAACCTGCCCTTATCAAAAAGTATTCTTGTGTCATGAGAAACTTCGATACTGGAGTTATTAAAGGTATTTTTCAGATGTGAATGAAAATATTCAAGACTGATATAGCCGGATGTGTTGCTTTCGGGATAACGTCCTAATCGCTGTTGTTGGATTTTGCGGTAGTTGGATTTTCGTTTCAAACCTGTCAGAAAGAGCCTGATTTCAGGACGAAATTCAAGGTAATAATACTCATTGCTCCATCGTCTGCGGTCTTTTGCTTTGACCTGAAGTGCGTCGTTTCCATAACCTACATCAAGACTAAATGCCAAGTCCATTTGGGTATCATACTCCACACCAATGCGCCAACGCGGAGCAAGGTCTAAAGCAGTGAAAGGACTGGTATGCAGATTAATGGATTGGGAAAAGGCGGAAATGGAAAGAAGAGTTAAAAAAAGTAAGGGCAAATGTCTCATAGTGGGCAATTTTGCATTTGGTGAATAATGCAAACTGCCACGAATTTTATACCAAAATATCAGAAAAGCACCGGAGAGAAATTATTTCATAATAAAGTCTATTACAAAAGCGGCAGGTTTTAAACCTGCCGCTTTTGTAATATATCATTTCATTTTTACGAGAATCAACTGCTCACTATCGCCCACGCGGTTCATGTCCATTATTAGGGTATCAGCAGTGATTTTGGAAAGTAGAACGGATTTTTCGATTTTTCCTGCTTCGGTAGTGAATAGCTTATTGTCAAAACGCAGTCTGAATGTTCCCGCCTCTTTATCTCCTCCATAAGAAGCAGTATAAGTGTTGTCATCTTTGAATTCAAAACGAGCATTCGAGGCATTTCTGCCCGAATCTTTGCCTTGCACACTCCAACTCACGCCTTTCCAAGTACCAATCAACAGAGGTGTTCTATCCTCCGGTTGACAGGCTACCAAAAGGAATATTGAACACAGTATAAAAAGTAATTTTCTCATGTACTGAAAATAAATTTTTGCGAAGCAAAAAACTAATCACTAATCACGAGTCACCAATCACTATTTTGCCGGCTGAATGTCGCGTATGTTCATACGTACAGTTTTCTTACCACCAAAATTATTCTCTTCCAATATATAACAAGCCGCAAAAGGTTTCGTGCGAATCTTGTCAATATGTTTAGCCTGACCAAAGGCGATACCGTACTTAGTTTCGCTGCGCCCTTGACGGACTGCGATACTCAAGTGGTTTTCACCAACCACCTTTACAAAACCTGTCTCTCTCAATGTTTTAGACATAAAAAGAGGACGCATGTTTTGCGGTCCGAATGGTGCAAACTGGCACAATCTGTCCCAAAATTCAGGTGTAATATCTTTCAAGCGCAATAAGGCGTTGACAGTAAAAGTTGGTGTCATCTGCTCCTGCGTAATGGTTTCTTTCACGATATTATTCATACGTTCTTTGAACATATCAATTTTATCGGAAGTAATCGTCACACCCGCCGCATATTTGTGTCCGCCATAATTGTCCAACAAATCCGAGCTTTCCTTGATGGCTTCGTGAATATTGTAACCACCTACGGAACGAGCCGAACCAACGTATCTGCCATCAGGTGCCTCTGCAAGCAACAAAGCAGGACGATTAAAACGCTCCACCATGCGCGACGCTACGATACCAAGTACACCACGATTCCATTCCTGACGCGCCAGTACGAGGCACTTTGGAATTTCAGTTTCCATGCGTACCATTCGCTCGGCTTGCTCTGCCATGTCTTTCTCAAGTTGTTTGCGTTCGAGATTGTGCTCACGGAGCGCAGCAGCGATTTCGAGGGCTTTATCTTTATTCGTTTCTATTAATAATTCTACAGCTTGGCGACCTTCAGCGAGTCTACCCGGCGCATTAATCATTGGACCTAATCCAAATACAACTTCTGATACACCAAATGGACGCTTGCGACGACTAGTTTCTATCAATGCTTCAAGACTTGCACGCGGTGCAGTATTGAGTTTTTCCAAACCAAAACGCGTCACAATACGATTTTCGCCTGTCATTGCTACAATATCACATGCTGTCGCAACGGCTACATAATCAAGTAATGACGTAATATCGTGAATCGCAATGTCGTTTTCTTGTGCATAGCCTTGAATCAATTTGAATGCCACACCACAACCACACAGTTCTTTGTAAGGGTATTCACAATCTTCGCGTTTTGGGTCGAGAACAGCCACCGCACCGGGCAATTCACCTTCCGGCAAATGATGGTCACATATGATGACATCAATACCTTTTGATTGCGCCTCGGCTACTGCCTCATTGCCCTTGATACCGCAATCCACTACGAGCATCAAAGTACAAGATTTTTCAGCAGCATATTCTACACCCTTCATCGAAAGTCCGTAACCTTCTTTGTAGCGATTCGGGATGTAAAAATCAAGATTTTTGTTGAGAGGATGTAGGAAAGTGTGTAACATTGCCACACCACAAGTACCGTCCACGTCGTAATCGCCGTAGAGGAGAATTTTTTCGCCGTCTTTTATTGCCTTAGTGAGTCGCGCAACAGCTTTGTCCATATCGCGCATTTGGAATGGGTCATGTAGTTGGTCTAATCGTGGGTTAAAAAATGCCTCGGCATCCTCCTTATTGAAGATACCCCGCTGTACTAATAATTTGCATAAAACGGTATCCAGCTTCAATTCGCGTTTGAGCTTATTGACTGCTTTATCCTCTACTTCAACGAGTGACCATTTCTTGTTCATGATAGTGTGGATTTTTTGTGTATGGCGCGAAAAGGGCTACACATCTGCCGATGAAAATTGACAGATATATATTCCCGCACGACCTCGAAATAATTGATTAAGAGCAACAAAGTTAGCAAAGATTATCAGTATAACATAATATACGTCACGTTTTTATGCAAAAATAAAAATGGAGAATTATTTTATTTAAAAAATAGCTATTTAATTGATTTTTAATTAATTAGTAAATTTTTAATTGGTTAGTGGTTTGATTGTTAGTGAATTACTTAATTGATTATCCGTTAATTGATGATCACTCATCAATATATCTACTTTTTCTAATTCATGTAAATTATTTTATAAAAAAAAGATTTTCCCTTGTATAAATTTATAAATTTTGTATTTTGCCAAACTTTTATTTGGTTTGAAACCAATTTGATTTTTTAAAGCATCAGTGAAAGATTTGTGAGGATCTGTGAGCGAGAATGTTAACCCTATCACCGATTACTAGTCACTAAATCATTAATCACTAGGAAAAATAACGCTACTATGAAAGTTTATGACACTAAGAACATCCGAAACATTGTGCTGCTTGGACATGCGTCCAGTGGCAAGACCACCCTTGCCGAATGTATGTTATTTGAAGGCGGAGAAATCAGTAGACGCGGTATGGTGCAAGACCAAAATACCGTTTCTGACCATTATTTAATTGAAAAAGAGCGTGGTAATTCAATTTTTGCATCCCTGATGCACTTGGATTGGAGAGGCAACAAGATTAATGTTATCGATACGCCGGGGTATGATGATTTTGTGGGTGAAGTAGTGTCAGGTTTAAAGGTAGCGGATACAGGAGTGATTGTATTGAATGCACAACAGGGCGTTGAAGTTGGAACGGAGTTGATTTGGGAGTATACAGAGAAATTGCAGACGCCGGTTATTTTTGTAGTTAATCAACTTGATCACGAAAAAGCAAATTATGACCAAACACTGGAGCAAGCACGTGAGCGATTTGGCAATAAAGTCGTACCAATGCAATATCCATTAAATGTAGGAGAGGGCTTTGATACGATAGTGGATGTGTTGAAAATGACGGTTTACAAATTTCCTGCGGATGGTGGTAAACCTGAGAAATTACCTATCCCTGATGGAGAAAAAGCTAAAGCGGAAGAAATGCACCAACAACTCGTAGAAGCAGTGGCAGAATATGACGAGGATTTGATGGAGGCATTTTTTGAAAAAGGTTCATTGACGGAGGAAGAATTGACGAAGGGGATGAAATTGTCGATGCTCAATCACGAGATTTTCCCATTATTCTGTACTTCTGCTGCAAATAATATGGGCAGTGGACGTATTATGGGCTTTTTGAATGATATTGCACCTGCACCCGGTGATAGAAAAGCTGCATTGACCGGAGGGGATGAGTTGAATTGTGATTCGAGTGCTGATACAGTATTATTTTTCTACAAAACACTGTCTGAACCACGTCTGGGTGAGGTTTCTTACTTCAAAGTATATTCGGGAACGCTCAATTCGGGAGACGAATTTTACAATGAAAGGAGCAGTACATCTGAACGTTTGAGTCAAATAAACGTTATTAATGGTAAGCAACGCGATAAAGCCGAGACACTGAAAGCAGGAGATATAGGCGCGATTGTGAAATTGAAAGATACGAGAAGTAACGATACGCTTGCTAAAAAAGGTAGCGGACATGTTGTAGAGCCGATTGATTATCCTTCACCGCGTATTCGTACTGCGGTGAGTGTAGCGGATGCTAAGGATTTGGAGAAGATGATGGACGGCTTGAAGCAAATCAATAAGGAAGACCCGACGGTCATCGTGGAACAATCACAGGAGTTGAAGCAAATTATCCTGAGTGCACAAGGTGAGTTGCATTTGAATATTATCAAATATCGCCTTGAAAAACTATATGGTATAGACCTTCAATTCGACAAGCCGCGTATTCCTTACCGTGAGACGATTACCAAAATGGCGAATTCATCTTATCGTCATAAGAAACAGAGTGGTGGTTCGGGACAGTTTGGTGAGGTGCATATGCGTGTAGAACCATACACCGAAGGTATGCCAAATCCTTCTGATTTGACAGTACGTAATACAGAGGTAATTGACCTGAAATGGGGCGGACAACTCGCCTTCTATTGGTGTATAGTCGGTGGTTCGATTGATGCGAAATACAAAAATGCCATCATCAAAGGTATCACCAATACCATGGAAAATGGACCAATGACCGGCTCCTACGTACGCGATGTGCGCGTATGTGTGTATGATGGCAAAATGCACCAAGTAGACTCGAATGATATGGCGTTCCAACTGGCTTCTACACAATGTTTTAAACAAGCATTTAAGGAGTGCGGACCGATTATCCTCGAACCAATTTATGACGTAGAAGTCCTCACACCTGATGAAGTGATGGGTGAAATCATGGGCGACCTACAAACCCGCAATGCTATGATTATGGGTATGGAAGCCGAAGGACACTATCAAAAGATAAAAGCTAAGGTACCGCTTCGCGACCTGTACAAATATTCTTCGACCCTACGCGCACTCTCGCAAGGACGCGCCAAACACTCCCGCGCCTTTGCCGATTACCAAGCTGTGCCGCGTGATATACAGGAAAAACTCGTCGCTGAACACTTGAACGAAGCCGTCGAAGCATAGTAGTGAGTTTTCTATAAAACCGCGAAGCTCAAAATACCGAATTATTGGCCTGCCCTATCGAGTCATCTGACTTGGTGGGGCTTTTTTTTGACGAGTTGTAGAGTTGTTGAATTGATGAGTTGACGAAACGACAACTCCACAACTCGTCAATTCGTCAGCACATGAAAACATCAACACTTCAGCACTCGAAATTCTATTTGAAGGTATCCAGACCGGGCTTATGGTTTCCGACCATCTGGCTGTATATGCTGCCATTTAGCGGTCAAGAATTTTGGAGAGAACCAATGTTTTGGTTGGGCTTTCTGTATGTAACTTTTCCGTTGAATTTTTTGATTTATGGCTGGAATGACATCGTAGATTACGAAACCGA
>JAHDEO010000433.1 GCA_020628725.1 Saprospiraceae bacterium | reverse complement strand
GCTAAATTAGTTGTAACCCCTTAATTTAGCCAATTATTTTAGGGTGGTTTCAAAATAAAGTCTAATCAAAAAAATAATTATGAAAGCTATCTGTGTTTTTTGTTTGCTATGTTTCGTCTTGAATTTCCATTTATTTGCGCAAGATACCTGTACGGATGAAGGCGTCAAAGTTAGTATTAGCGAAATTGTATGGGATGCGACTGCGGCTGATTTACCCTCCACCGAGGAAGTACCTTTTTATGGAGATGTGCCGACAGAAAGTTTTCACATCGTTTATTTAGAATATGAGTTTTCTCCTGATTTTGTCTTGGATGGTTATCAATTCAGTTTTGACCTTTCAGTTATTAGGAGTAACAAGCCTGTTGTGCTGCTTTTTCAACCTGAAATACCTATCGGCGACCTATCTGAAACCGGGCTTTTCATTGTAAATCCTATTTTGGATGCGGATATATTGATAACCGGATTCCACATTGAAAGATTGGATGTATCAACGATGGGCGGTGTAGCTACGAGTGCAGGTTTGATGGTGCGAGAGAGTGTGTTGGGGTCTTTTTGTGTAGATATTTCAATAGAAAATCAACTCAGCGCATCATTGGATGGTACGACATGTCAATTACCTGATGAAATAGTGCGTAAGTGCCGCACAAGAACTTTAAATCCAATTAATACAATCTCCATGCAAATTGGCAGACGAGAGGCACAAAACCCTCACCATGAAGTGGATATCTATCCGATTCCGACTCAAAATAATGTATTTATTGATGTTAATGATTCAGAAATAAAAAACGTACAAATCATTGATATACAAGGAAAAACACGACAACATCAAACCTCCATTCGATATAGTCCTGACCGTATTCAGGTTAATACAACGCAATTGGAAAGTGGTATGTATTGGTTGCAATTGGAGACTGATAAAGGTGTGATTTGTCGGAAAATTATTATTCAAAAATAATCCTCACCCCCAGCCCTTCTCCAAGATTGGAGAAAGGTTGGGGATGGGGCTGATAGAGAGTTCACTCACTTCAAATCTCGCTCAATTTTCTCTCTGAACCAACTTGCGTAAGGCAGGGGTGTTTCCTCCAGTTTTTTGAGCAGTTGCTCGCGATTTTCGTTTTGTAAAATTTTAGCTTGATAAAGCCGCTTGATGAAGCTGACGAAGTTGAGATTCAGGGTTTTAAATTGGATACTAATGACTTTATTTCTTCGGCAATATTTGGCAAATGCGCTGCAAGCATCATAAAAAAGTGCATCATATCCTTCCAACTCGTAGTAGCTCCTAAGGCAAAATGCTTTGGCATTGACGCTATATTGCACATCCACAAATTCGACATCGCGAAGTAGTTCCAAAACCTTTTCAAAATTGTCGAGTGCAAACTCAAGGCGCACCCACGCCATAATCCGAACACTCTCACGCACTTCATCGCGCAAGTATTTGGTGTGATAGCGAATAAAATCTTCTACCCATTCGTATTTCTCTAATCTACAGGCAATTCCAACAATATTGTCAAAAACAGTGTGGTCGATATGTCCGTCCGGTGTATAAATACCT
The DNA here is from genome assembly GCA_020628725.1 of Saprospiraceae bacterium. GTDB lineage: Bacteria > Bacteroidota > Bacteroidia > Chitinophagales > Saprospiraceae > JAHDEO01. The sequence goes on along the minus strand of JAHDEO010000433.1, from coordinate 4,671 downwards.
TGTTGGAGTCCGTAGTCAAAAAGCTCAAAAATTTCAATGAGGTATTCCATCTTTCCGCGATTCGATTCCATAATGCAAAAATTATTTGCCATCGTAATCATATCGAATTTTTCCGACTCGCTGAATTGCTGAAAATTATTAAAAATCAAACTTTTTAATTCATCATATATGGCTCTATCATGCGATTGATACAACCTTACTATCATCGCAAAAATTTGCACAAACGGCGCAGCGGAAAAAACAGGACGTTCTACGGCTTGCAACATCTCATCTAATAAAACCAAATCACTTTTTTCAGACAAGTATAATTCCCGAAAACGTACCTCGCTACTGTATCGAAATTTGACCCCAAAGTAAAATAAATCCAGATTATGGATGGTCTTTTCAAGGCTCTCTATGCCTGTGCGTATGCGTGTATTGGCGGTATGTGTGTAGCGTTCGTGGTTGAGCAAGTATTGATGGTAGTAGTAATTTGTATTTCGTTCAGTAAGTTTTGTTAAGTGTTTTTCGAGTTCTTCTGCGGTGTGGTTAAAAAACCAGTCTCCCCCACGTTTTTTGTACGTTTTTAAGAGGGCTTGATAGTTTTCTAATTCATCTTTTTCACGTTCTTGTACAGCCAGAAATCGCTCCAGAAGTTGCGATAAATCAGACATCACATGACTAAGTTTTTTGTAAGTATTGCCTGCCCAGTCGGGAAAGACTTGACTCGCTACATGATTGCGTTCCAACTCCGAGGATTCAAAGGCAGGATGGTATGTTTTGAGGTAATCATAGAGTCTGACTACTTTTTCATTATTATTATAATATGGTGAATTAAGGAATTTGGAAAAATCGCGTAATTCATCTCGTCTAAGCAATCGCAATCGGTCTATCAATTTACTTTTTAACATGGTTTTATATTCATAAAATGGTGATTTGTGATTGGTTAATTGGTGATTAGAAAAACATCTATCAATCCCCTCCAGCGGAAAAATAAGATTTTAGGATAAATTATTTCCTTAATAAGAATTTATAAATCAAACATTTACACAAAAAACATTATATTAAATTAAAAATAAAAACAAGTGTCTGATATGGAAAATACAAATAAATGGGCTTGTATCAAGTTGGAAGATAACCGACTTTTGACATGAACTACAACAACACAATATTAATTATTTTTTCTTACTCGAACCGTCTTGTCAAAGAAAAATAACTTTGATGGACATCATTAAAATTCAAAACAAATGAAAAAAATTATTTTTGCTTTTGCTCTAGTCGCGTGCTTTGTTTGCACGAGTTGCTACCCGGAATGTCAGCCCGTTGCGTGTCAGGTTCCTATCGTACTTCCGGGACAGTATACCTGTCAAGCCATTCAACAAGGTTGGTTTTACAACAATAGTACAGGTGAATGCGAATTTATCATGTATACAGGCTGCGCACCGGCAGAATATTCTACACAGGAAGCGTGTGAGAGTTTCTGTATTTGTGAATAAGAAATACTTAGTAACGATAGAATAATAACTCCCCGATTTGGACGAGATTATTCTATCGTTACTAAACACACGGTTTAAAGTCAATCTAAAATTCCTTAACTTTATCAACAATTTAAATACAAAAACTATGAAACAATTATTCTTTTTTGTCTGTTTATCAGCACTTTGCATTTTTTCAGCTTGTGAAGAGGAACCGAATACGCCAGACTGCCTCACCTTTGAGCAAAATCCGGCTTGGGCAGCGGGAGAACTTTTCAAGAGTAATCGCACCATTCAATTTCCGGCTAATTATACAGGAGATGGTTTCACCAATAATGGCGACTTTTTCTTCCATAAATACCGAACAGATAATGCCATAACTTTTTATTGGTCGCTTTGCGGTTTTGCTTGGTGCGAAGAATATGGTTTTTTACTAGACACTCCACTACCCGACAATATTACTGTAGACGATCCGGTTTTGATAAATAATACCAATAGCGGATTAGGTTGGTACATTCAAAATGACTTGACAGCATACATTGAATTTTGCGAAAATGATATTCCAATTGCTGTGTTTTATTATAATACTAACTCAACGGCAGATGGCGCGCTTTTCTTAAAATTGGATGATGACCAACTCCACACCGCCTTAATGGTGAAATATGACAGTACACAGCAGCAAGAAGTAGAGAGTATTTTGCAGACAGTTTTGTAAAAACACTCAAAACAACAATCACCTCATTATCAACTACTTATTTCTAAATAATAATTCAACATGAAAAAAATTGCACTTATTATTTTATCCATCATTACCCTGAGTTGGATGGCTTGTAATAATGAAAATTGTTACCCTATCGGCTGTGAAATCCAACCTCCTACCGATGAACTTTGTCTTGCCTATTTTGAAAATTGGTTTTATAATACTACAACAAACACCTGCGAACTCATTGGGTATAGCGGTTGCGAATCTTATGGCTTCGAAACCCAAGCCGAATGTGAAACCTGCATTTGCAATCCCTCTCCACCTGCGAGTGCATTGGATGGTGATTGGCACTTGGTATCCATTACATGTTTGTGTCCGCCCGTAAATTTAAATATCGGTGATAGCGTCTGGACTTTTGATGTAGCAAATAATCAATTGACAGTACAGAATACAGTACCTATACAAGCTAATATGTTGGATTCTGGAACGTATGATATTACTGTGGATGAAACAGCTAATACAATTTCAGAGATATTTGGAATTATATGCAATTACGAACTTCAAAATGATGATGAGACTTTGGGTATTGCATGTGACGTACAAGTTGATGGACCTTGGTATCAATTAGTGAGAGGAAATTAATCCCTTTGTCTACGTAACTAATTCGTTATTAAATTTTTATACAATTATGAGAAAAATTATATTGATTTTCACACTACTCCTCACATTAACTTGGATAGCCTGCGAAAACAATGATGAAACCGACTGTTACGACGCCGAAATGGAACAAAACCATCCCGGAGTATGCACGCAAGATTGCCCCGGCGTATGCGGGTGCGACGGGCAGACTTACTGCAATGAGTGTATCGCCAATAGTGTCGGAATTAGTGTCGTGTCATTCAGTCCTTGTAGCGATTAAGCTCAATTTTGGTGTGCCAAAAACCGCCCATACTTTTTCGCTTCACCAAATCCCGCGACAAATTCATCATTCTCAAAAACTACTTCGCCGCCGACCATGACTTGCGACACAACCCCTTCGTTTCGATTCACCAAGCGCATGTAATCGCCAAAACCTTTCATTCGCGCCATTTCAACATTTTCTGTGATATTATCGAAATAATTGGGATTCAGAATATTAAGGTCGGCGGTTTTGCCTTCTGCGATATAGCCGCAATCCAATCCAAACCAATCCGCGTGTTCGCCCGTGAGTCGCCAGATACATTTTTCCATGCTCATAATTGGCGTATTATTTTGGATGGAATGATATACGTTTCTTATCATTTTTAAGGGGAAATTGTAGAACGCCATATTATTCAAATGCGCCCCCGCATCCGAAAAACCGATAACACTAAAGGGATAATTATAGAGCCATTTAAATTGCTGTTCGCGGTCATTGGCGAGCGTCGTTGTCCAGCGAATTTGTTTATCATATTCCACAATCAAATCCAAAAAAGTATCAACGGGATGTTTGTTTTGCATTTCAGAAACCTCATAAAAGTTCTTGCTAATCAAGGACTTATCAGGACATTCGATGATAAACGCCATACTCAAATCCCGATGCCAGACCTTTGGTGCAAACCGCTTTTTAATCTCCCCTTTAAAGGTCTTTCTGAACGAGGGGTCTTTTATCATGGTGTTGCGTTCTTCAAGGTTTTTGGCGAGGTGACGCATCGCTTCTCCCGATGGAAATTCCTCAAACATCACCGAATCCACGCCGTCATAATACACCGTAAACGGCACAGGCAGCGACTGCATCCGAAAATCCGCACCCAACATCCGATTAATCACCTGCCCACCGAAAGCTACCAAAGGGCAAATCCACCTATCAGCAATCAAATCAATCATTGTTATCAGCGTCGTTTTGAGTGGTTTTTTGAATACGCCCGTACTTGCGTACATGTAGCGCAAGGCGTTGACGCGCGTAATGAGATTGGGCGCACCTTGCAAAACCGCGCCACGTTCACGCAGAGTGTTCAGCAAAATACGACGCTCTTTCCACGAGCCATAAAACGAGGGCGTTTTGTGCGACCAATACCTGTCGCCGTCCATTTTATCCCACGGATTATCCATTGTCGAAAGCCCCATGAAGCCTGCGTCGAGCGATTCATTGAGTAGGTCATTCATTTGGTGTTGCTCGGCTTTGGTAGCGGTTTCTTTGTGGTTGAGCGAGCGTTCCATGCCCATCACCTTGCTGCGAATATCCGAATGTCCGATAAATGACGCGACATTCACCCCCAAAGGCGAACTCTCAATATGCGCCTTCCATTCCGCAGGATTTCCCCATGTTTTGATGCGTTGCAAAAGCGGTAACAAATGCTCGCGCGGCACCGCCTCCACCCGCGTAAAGCAATCCGCCGTGTCTTCTGCATTATTATAAATTGCTGATATAGAGCAACTTCCTAACATAATCGTTGTCACGCCATGTCGCGCTGATTCTTCGATTCCGGGTGACGCGAGTAGTTCCCCATCGTAATGCGTATGGCAATCAATGAAGCCCGGCACGACCCATTTTCC
>JAHDEO010000432.1 GCA_020628725.1 Saprospiraceae bacterium | reverse complement strand
GAAGCATTGACACATTTAAATAAGTCCGTACAATTAAAGCCTGAATATTACAAGGCGCGGATTAGTCGCGGTAAGCTATTTAGGCGAATGAAAAAATACTCCGAAGCACTCACGGATTATAATGCAGCGATTCAATTAGAGCCAAATCGAGACGAAGCATACAATAATCGCGGCAATGTTTATTTTGAAACGCAGCAATATGATAAAGCGATTACTGATTATCAAAAAGTAACACAATTGAACCCCGGCGAATCAAAAGCCTACGGCAATACGGGCGCGATTTATGCCCAACAGGGTAAGTTTCCGCAAGCATTGGAAAATCTGAATAAAGCTCTTGCTATGAATCCAAGTTATCAGGATGCTATTGCCAATCGTGGTATTGTATACGCGCAAATGGGTAATCACCAAGCAGCCATTCAGGACTTCAATCGAGCGCTTCAATTGAATCCGAATAAGGCAAATTTGTATGATTCGCGCGCAAAATCGCATCAGGCACTTGGGAATACGCAACAGGCGCAGCAGGATAGGCAGAGGGCGGGGCAGTTGAGATAATTTTCTATAAAGTAAACAATGAAACTCTTCAATTTCTTGAATCCATCCAAACATAAAGATACCGATAATGGAGTTGTAGGACCTACATATCTGGAAGGTTACACTAAAAATATTCAGCGTCCAAAATGGTTGAAAAAGAATGAATGGCGACGACGATTAGTGTCTAAGTCAGGAAATGAGTGGTTTAGATTGAGATATTACGGGAATATCCATGGAGACTATAAATTGATAGTACGGACAGATTTTGCACCGATTAAAATAGTAGCGGTTGATATTGACTCAAACAAAGAAATTCTACTTTTCGACGGCTGCCTTCATGGGTATGATGCTATTTTTTGTGATAATTTTTCGGAAGAGCAAATTGAAAATCGCCCATTAGGTAATATTTTCATAGATAAGGATGGTTATGAAATATTTCAAATTGAACTTTCAGCATATTATAATGGAAATATCGAAGAAGAATTTAAAGATGAAATCAATTCAACGAACACAATAGAAGTACAAGGCAAGATATTAAACCTTGAAACCGCAAAAAGAGATGGTTATGATTATTTTGCCATTCATGCCATCAATAAAAACAATAGAAAGACAGAGGTAATGTCAGAAGAATTAGCCTGAGTTTCTACTTCGGCACCCGCGAAGAAATTCCGTTATTCTCATTCCAATAGGTCTTATCTGCTCCGCTAATATCACCGTCGAGATTGACATCAGTATTGAGATAGAGACTGAATTTTCCGTTATCATCTACCCATATGAATTTATCGGTGGCGGTGATGTCGTAACTTGGTGTATCAGACTGGTCCATATCGCCTGCATACATCACCCATGTGCCTGTGGTGAGTTCTTTTTGCCCGAAGCCTGTTGCGTCGCGATAACTGTCTTTAGTACGGAAATCATGTTCCAATCTACCGCCTGACATACTAGCTAACACAGGAGTCATGATACCCATATGATTGCGATGTTCGATGACGGCATAGGCAGCACTCAAATCCATCGAAGTATCTAAGATGCATTGGTCGAAGACCTCAATGCGCCCGTCTTTGTGCAGCAGTCCGGCAACTTGGGTAAGTTCGGTGCTTTTAGCTGTACCTGTACGGAAAGAAAGTAATACCCAATCCACAACGCTATCCGCATAATCTGCATCTGTCCAACCTGCGCCTTCTGTACCTGCGTAGTTCCAAGGCGCTACGTTGTAAGGTTGTCCGGCTGGAGTAGGGGAGACGAGTGGGCTAACAGGCGTCTGACCGGGAAGTAAGCCTTGTGCATTGAGACTGGTAGTCATTTCATTCGTGAGCGAATCATACGCGCCTTCAAGGAAAGTGTATAATTCGACTGGTGTGCAAGTCACAATTTCAACACCTGCATAATCTGAATCCGAATTATTATCAGAGGTAAGATAAACAGTATTAATAGCAATATCATTGGAGGCTAAATACACATTATCCACATACCAACCGTCTCCTGCTACATATTGGTCATAATAAAAATTGAAGCGGATAAGTGCGTCTGCTCCCGCGAAACTGCTCAGGTCAATTTTAGTTTCAATACAACCACCACTACTACCTGCAAATGCTTGGTCGACAGGGCTGTTTTTGATGTAGTCATTATAACCGTTTTGGGTCATGTACGCGCCTAAATCTATCCAGCTTGAACCGCCATTATCAGAGAGTTCGACAGTACCGCCATCCCAGTTGGCTTCAGTATTGAACCAATGGGTAAAGACCAATTCAGCATCTGCACCAAGTGTACGTAGAGGTATTGTAAGATATTGATTTTCAGTGGTTGGATTGGCTTCCAACTCCGCAGCATACCAAGATGTACTACCACAGCTATCAGTGGCTACGAGTGTCCAATTGCTCCTGTTAGCGACATTAGAAATGAGCCAATTTTCCGTACCGGCTTCCATGTCATCATACCAAAGCGTATCCCATGCTGCTGCCAAATAATTGCTATCAACAATCGTTTTATAAGTGTAAGTGAAATTCGCATCTTTCGCTACCGAAGGAATTGTCGTCCATGACAAGATACTATTTGCATGTGTGCCATTGTCACTCGCCGAATTTTCCAAATAAACCAAGCCCGCAGGCAGATTGTCCGTTATATTTACATTGGCAACATCAAAGCATTTTCCGCCTGTGATTTCCAAGGTGAAATTGAGTGTATCGCCAAGTGTTACCTGTTCTTTATCAACTGTTTTTACGATAGTCGCACCACGCAAAGTCGGCGGCAAATCAAATGCCTGTACGCCATCACTCCGACTGCCCGAACTCCCCTGCGAAGCACTATATCCCAATCCGCGTCGTGCAAATGTTTCCCAAATCAAACATTCATTATCACCATTATACATCATTTGGTCGGCGAGTAAAATGGCATCCCGCGAATCTACAAAACCCGGACTGCAAGGTTGTAATTTCAATCCTTCGATGATCAGATTCATGGCAATATTATTACCACCCGTACCAAAATACATATCCATATCGTAGCCATAGGCATCCACCAAATTCCAATACAAATCCCAAATCATCGCACACCAAACCGAACCTACGCCATGTGGCACAGATTCCGTTTTAATATTATTATAGGTATGTGGATTAATTGACATGTCAGTACTATATGGATAGGAGCGAATACCGGGATGTGTTGTCGATTCTCCGAGAGAATAAGTACCGATACCTCTTGCCATTTCGGGCGTATCTCCTTGATTTGCAGTCATGACCAAGCCAAGCCAATCGCTCCAACCCTCGCCTGCTTGCTCATCATTATTGAGGCATGAAGAATTATTTGGACCACCCGTGAGACGTATCGAAATCCCATGCCCGTATTCGTGTGCAATGATGCCATTATCCAAATCCGAATCGGATTGAAAAGCAATATCGTTGATAAGTGTCACATTCACTCCCGGAATTTGGGCGCGGATATAGTCACATTGATTTTTTGCAATCATTATCGAGGGAATCGTAATATTTGGGTCATTTCCCGCCATATTGAGCGTACCGTCTACATTATTGCAAATCAATACGCCGATAGCTCCGGCTTCTTGTGCATTGGCTACTTTTTGTACGAAAGAACATGTGCCTCTATCTATCAAGGCGATTTTTCCGGTAATATCAGCGACATTAATTAGACTATCGCAACCTTGTGTCGGGTTGGAAGTCGTGTCACTTACTACTACCAAATCTCCTGTAACACTGAAGCCTTGAGGACCAAATTGAGCATAAGAAGCATTATAATTTCCGGCAAGTCCGGTAGGCATATTGACACGCAAATCGGTGTCAATATCTTCCCAAATGTACATCTGCATACGTCCGCTTGTACCATCCGTGCCTGCGGAGAAATTGGCGTTATTCGTACCACTGCCGTCTTGGGCTTGTGCTTCTACATAGTCGCCTGCAAGTCCGCCTCTGCCATAATTATTCGCTTGATAATTACCCGAAACCTCATCAAAACCATAGTGATACCACACATCATGCATCAAATTATTCCAATAAAAAAGATTGGTAATTGAAGCATCTATATTTTGAACAGGTGCGTTATTGAAATTCAAAGGAAAATCAAATAACAAGGAATCTCCACCGTCAGGACTATAGCCTGATGTATTATTATTGCCATCAAGGTCGTCGTAGGCATATACATTATTACCTCGTGTGATGGTGAATTCTGTTCCTACTGCACCATTGATATCGTGCCAACCGTAGGGAGAAGCTACTGCTTCGGCGGGTTCGGTAACGGTCGTTCGTACACCGTGATTGGGACTTTCGACGCGGAGTGGATAGACGTTGTAGGATGAGCCATCGGCGGTGGAATTGCTCTTCTCGTCCCCAACCCCTATATGGGAGTCTACACACAAATGTCCCACATGATGATGTTCCCCCTTTAGGGGGCTAGGGGGCGCGGGTGTGCCAAAATCACAACGCAATACCCTATCTTCCTCATGGATAATTTCTCCTGTCTCAGCATCAATTGTGACAAACCACCAATGTGCGCCACTCAACTCATATAAATTCACTTCCCACGCTAATCGCAGTTCTTTTCTTTCATTGAAAATATAAACCAATTCAGCGATAATAGGTTCGAGGGAAATGTCTTTGTGTTCAAATGTTGTTTTTTGATTAGCAGTTGTATTTTTTTTGAGAATTTTTGGGGAGTTTTTTAATGGGAAATCAATATGTTGTGCAACGCGAGTTAAGGCATTTTTAGCATCAATTTGAACTGCACCGTTCGCTTTTCTATTTATGTTGCGAATAAATGAGCTATTGATTGTCAATATTTTATCACCTTTCGTGTGAATATCTATATTCGCACCACGAATGGCAATGCCATTTAGTGTTTGTTGGTAATAAAAGTGTGTAACGCCACTTTTTTTACTCGTATGTGAATGGGTTAATATCGCATCCGATAGATCATTCTCCAGCAGATTAAATGCCGATTTTGCCTTTTGAATGTGATTGGAGCGCATTTTTTGCGCTTGTGTGTTCATTGAAATTTGAAGGAATATAAAACACAAAAAAAGTATTCGATAACTCTTTTTCATTGATTGAATTATTTTCAAAAAGATATTTAAACAGTTACAGTCCCACAAACCAAACACAATAATATTGAGCAATTCATACATGCACAACTTACATGATTTATGTAAAATGTGACAGGAAATAATGCTATAATGCGATAATGATGTAATGCTACAATATCAATGAGTGAATGAGTGAATTTTGAATGAATGAATTGTTTTCGTGCGTTCGTGAAATCATTGTAGCATCATCGCATTTCAGCATTATAGCATTGGTATTCACTCATTCGCTCATTCAAAATTCACTCATTATTCTTGAAAGGTCTTCCGGCGTATCAATACTGATAGTATCAAGATTCGTAGTCGTAATGCCGATACGAATGCCGTTTTCCATCCAGCGTAATTGCTCCAAACTTTCTGCTTGTTCGAGTGGTGTGGGGGTAAGTTGGGCGATGTGCAGTAGCGTATCTCGACGATAGCCATACATGCCGATGTGTTTGTAGTAAGTGTGTTGAGTGAGCCAATTTTCAGGTGCATCGTCTCGCGAGAATGGAATCGGATGACGACTGAAGTAAATGGCTTCTTCTAACTGATTTAAGATGACTTTGACCGTATTAGGGTTGCAAAGTTCTTCGTATAGTTCAAGACGTTTGGCGAGTGTTCCGATGGCAAATTGCGGTTTTTTATTCAAAAAATCAATCAATAAGTCAATTTGTTCGGGAGCGATGAAGGGTTCGTCTCCTTGTACATTGATGATAATGTCCGCTTCTAAACTTGTGGCGACTTCAGCACAACGTTCGGTGCCTGTTTTATGCGAACTTGAGGTCATAATGACCTCTCCATCAAATGATTGTACGTGGTCGAAGATGCGTTCATCATCCGTAGCTACGATAACTTGGGTTGCCAATTCAGACTTACACGCTTGCTCGTATACACGCTGAATCATCGTTTTTCCTTGAATATCAATCAAAGGTTTTCCCGGAAATCGCGTAGATGCATAGCGGGCGGGAATGACGATGGCGGATTTTTGATTTTCGATTTTCGATTTTTGATTCACCAGATTGATTTTTGATTTATCGGATTTTTGATTGTGTGAATTTTGGGATTTGGTGCTTGGAATAAGGATTGTACGAAACTTAATGTATTCATCTGAATGTCAGCGATTAAATATA
>JAHDEO010000431.1 GCA_020628725.1 Saprospiraceae bacterium | reverse complement strand
AAGTAACCACATGCACATAACCGCCGTGTGCCCATTCACCGTCATCAATTTTGACCCAGACACCGTCTTGGTCGAGGATGCTAACGATGTCGCCTTTGGTGAGGCGTTTGATTTTATCGAAATTCGTACCCGGACCTTTGCGTACTGCAAGGCGGTCGGTCGTGACATAGCCGCGTTTACTTTCCTGAAACGTGATGTATTTGCCGTGTACCCAACGCTCACCGCCTGAGAGTTTGACCCAATTGCCTTGTGTGCTGACGACTTGTACCGTTGCACCATCTTTAAGGCTATCGACTTTCGGGTAGTGCGAACCCGGTCCGCTACGTACATTGAGGTCGCTGCCGTCCACATCTACAGTTGCTATTTTACTGTTGAAACTCATGCTGACATAATCGCTATGAATCCAACGGTCATCTCCAATTCTAAACCAATCGCCGATGCGGTCATATACATTGACTAGAGTATTTAAGGGCAATTTCTCTACAATCGGATAAGAAGAACCATTTCCTGAGCGGACATTGAGGTCGCTGACATTAACCGTTGCTTGCTTAACGGGGTCGGCAACAGGGAGGTTGACCCCCTCATTAACATCTCGGCGAAATGCCTGCCATGCTTCCTCGTCAATCATCATACGTGGACAATCTTTGCCCGTAATATCATAATGTCGATATAGTTGGAATATGGTAAAATTATATTTATTGAGTAGCTTTTGTACTAACTCTACGGTGTTGCGATAGGTTACATTCCAGTCTGCATCTTCATTGACACACATTTCCACACCAATCAAAAAATAATTTGGATTTCTATCGCCTTCGGCAATGCTCAAACCAATGGGTTTGTACTCGCGTGCACCTACGTGAAATGCCACCTCATTTTCCGGCAAACACTGAAGAATAGTTGCTTCATCTACGATGTAATGTGCTGATGCAAAGCGACTTGTAGAATTGAAATAATTTCGGTTTGCCCATGAGTTGGAACCTGTCATGGTGTTGGCAGTCCAATGTACAACTACGCCCTTCATATCATAAATCGTGTAGCGTTCGGGGTTTCGTAGGAACGGGCGATTTCTCCTGCTGGTCAACAAACCGTTTTTGACTGATAACATTTTTAATAGTTTTTAGTCGATGGTCGATAGTCGATAGGCAAACGTGAAAGAAGAAGGAACTTTATTTTGCATGGCAAAATAAAGCCCATGCGTCCGCCTATGGACTATGGACTATCAACTATGGACTAACTCGTATACGAGGAATGAATAATAGCGGTAAGATACCACTTTTTTTCATATTGACTAAATACAAAACGCAAAGCGCGCCAATCGAAACCGCGCATTTGAGGGTCGATATTTGGGATGTAATATTCTACATTGAGGGCGTCGGGGTACATTTTTTCGATGGTGTTGTAGATGTTGCCATATTGTTTGAATTGATTATGTGTGATGTTGGATTGTTCCAAAAAATCGACATCATAAATAAACTCGCGGTAATACTGCGGTACAGTACGGCGAATGGGCGAACCGCTACCGTCGTATGTTCCCCAAACGTAGATTTTGGTGGTATCAATATTTATAAGGTCTTCTTTTTTGAAGGTGAGGTTGTCAGCGTTTACATCTGCATAGGGAGAAAAGCGAATGCCTTCGGTCGGGTGTGCATGTGTGGCAAGGGTGCGCCAGTCTGCATTTTTGAGGATGAGCGCGATGTTGCGGGCTTTATTTTTGATTAGCGTGGAATCGGGTAGGGTAGGGGCTGTCTCAGGAGTTTCGATGGTTTCTATCTTGGGGGCGGTGTCTGTAGTGGAGGTATCATTTGAGTTGCCACCACAAGCGGAAAGTAAGCTAATTAATAAACAATAAATTAGCAAATGATAGGCGTTTATCAAATATTGGGAACGTATTAAACGTAATTTTTTGTTATTTTTTATATTGTTGAAAGTCAATATTTTGTATTGCGTAGCGGCAACTTTAGTTGCTGCGAATAAGTGGAAATGATTTATGCGGTAACTAATTGATTTTTATGAATAAAACGTTCCATTGATTCGCGGGGGGGTAAAACCCGCCGCTTTTGCGAATCTAACATGTACATCACAAAAGCGCAGGGTTTCAACCCTGCGGATATGGAACGAATATTTTTTCAGAATCAATAAGTTGTCGCTACTGTGTACAATTTACGATTTTTCTTCTAATGTACGTTGCAATTGTTCGATTTTTTCCTGTAAAACATCAATTTTTTCTTCAAGGACGGCATTATTATCAATTGTCATTTCATCTACGAAAATCGCATTGGCAAGCGACATACCGAATACCCCACCAAACAGCACAATAATGACAAAATACATCCGAATTCCCGCAATGTTGATGGATGAATGTGTAGGGTCGCTTTTTTTTTTCGACAATATCATTCCAACCTTCTACGGTAAACATCTGGAAAATAGTATAGGAAGAAGTAATTGGAGTTTCAAACAGCTCCGGGACGTCTTCGCCAAATAGCTGGCAGGAGATAATTGATAGTAAAATATTTAAAAAAGCTAAAGCTAATAAGACAAAAATAGACGCTTTGAATGCTCTCCCTAGTCCGACAAGGATGTGCTTCATGTTGGGAATAAACCACAAAAATTTGACTAATCGAACTAATCTTAAGAGTCTGAATATGAGTAAGATGGATGTATTTGGGATAGGTATGAATGCAGATAATAAAGCAGGTAAACTTCCCACAACCAAAGCAAAATCAAATCGATTCCAATTGTCTTTGAAATAGGCTTGTCTGCCTAAAACGGAGATTTTTACAATGGCTTCGAGTAGGAAAAAGACGATAAAAAAATCGTCAATGAGTTTAAGGGCATTATCATCGCGCCAACCGGGGAATGACATCCAAAAGATAACGACGGCATTAGCAATAATAGCCAGTAATATAATTCTTTCAGACAGGAATATTCTCTTCATTATATCGGATTGTTTTATTGTTGGATTGCTTCATCGTTATTAGCTTTGTCAAGAGCAATAATTGAACCATGAGACAATTGAACCATGTAGCGTTAAAAAAGTGCAATTTTACGCTATTTTTTGTGATTTGACTTGCGTTCTATGCTATTTTATCGTAAATTTATAATTGTTAAATAATCGAAAACAAAATCCATATAAGAGTACACAAAAAAACAATTATTTGAAATTGTATCAACATATGCTCTAAGCCCAGAATTACAAAATCCAACATTTAAAATCCATATTTAATTTAGGGTTATCAACTATTAGTTCGTTGTTTTACATTGATTGACAAGGGGGTAAAACTCACTTGGGTAAATTCATGAATGTAAATAAACTTTTTAACGATGAACTTACGTCTTGAACCACTAACTATTATTCCGGATTACACAGTGGTCAGCAAATAATTTAGGTATATTTTTTTAACCAAACTAAGTATCAATCTATGAGAACCTTTACAACAACACTCATGCTGGTGTTGTGCGTGTCCGTTTATGCACAACAGAGTAGAAGCATGAGCAGTTATGCAGCAACAGCGCATCAACTCAGCGCAGCGCTACAAAGCAACTCAAAAGACAATGAATTTCAACGCGGTATCAGCTTCCGAGTTACCGTACATCCGAACAACGAAATCACCATCCAACAAACTTGGGTTCAAAACAATGGCGAGCAAGACCAAATGGTCTTGAGTTTCCATCCGCGTGATATTATTGATGTGGATAAGAAATACCATAGGAATGCCATGGGACTTGCCGTTCAATGTAAGGAAAAAACCGTAGCTAATTACTGGTTGAATTCCAAACATATGAATAGCTCCTTCAATATTCCGTGTCTTAAGGATGATGTTGCGGCGGTGGCTCGCATTGAAGAAACACTTTTACAGTTAAGGGACTTGTCAACGCGATAACATATTTTTTCTCCGATATACGGAAAAAATAAAATGCCTTCACGTGTGAAGGCATTTTTTTATTGTACAATGTGATGCTTTAATTATGTTCACAATTATACATCTTACAAATAAAAATTGTCACACCTTACATAGCTTTCTTAATAAGTAATAATGACTCACATTTTGAATTCCTGAATTTTTACTTATACTAAATTCAAGCGCTTGATGCTACATTGGGCAATGTATTTCAGACTTTAAAGGTATTTGAAACAAGCCTTACATATTTGCTCTCCTTTTTATGCCATCCTATTAATTCCTGTCACAGTTCCTATCCAAATTATATTATCCATACGCAACTTTTCCCCGTTAAACCGTGCATGTAGGTGGAACTACATGAAACATCATCTTTTTAAAACATTTTTTTCGCGCTTTTAATCAGGGGACGCTGCAAAGTCGAATCTATCCATTTGCGTGCTGCATCCTTTAAAAAAATTAATTTATGAAAAAGGTTAATTTACCATTCATTTGTACACTTCTCATGGGATTGATGCTACACACCTCCGGTAGTTCACAATCTGTACCTACTTTCACAGGAAACGCCGCCGCCGATTTTATCAATACACCCGGCTATATACATTTCAATGATTTTGTATATGATGTAGGGCTTCCCGCAGCAGCACCTGCCGGTACTGTGACAGGTTGGGATATGCAAACTGCATTTTTCTTCCACGATCCGGTGACGGATAACCTATATGTGGGAATTGATTTTGCAAGTATCTTTGGGGATGCTGACGGCGATGGAGACCCCTCAGCGACATCATCTTGGTTGAGTAGCCTGCAAGGTACTGACCATAATGACCTGAGCAATACAGAAGGATTTATATTGGCTTTTGATAATGGCAATGACGGTAATTTTGATGTATACATTGGTGTATCACGTGTTGACGATATTACGAGCTTTGGAGTTTATGAATACACTTCAGATGAAGATGAAGCACCTGAATTTTTTCCGGTATCCTCTTCTGCCTCATGCATTTTGAATACTGAAAAACATAATGCCTTGTTTCCTGATTTGGAATTCATGATAGAAGATATTTCTAATTATGTAGATAACCTTTGTGGAGTTGATTTCACCATTTTTGCAGGTAGTTATGAGGATGGTCCGGTAGGAGAAGACCATATGGATGGCAGATTGGAAGTTTGTAATCTACCTTTAGATTTGATAGATCTTAGTGCATACAAAAGTGGTAGAAGAATCGAACTTAATTGGACAACAGCCACTGAAAGAAATAATGCTTATGTTGAAATTCAACATGCTACTGACGAAAATAGCAACTTCAAAAGCATTGGTAGAGTGGATGGTAGCGGTACGACCAATACGCCAACGTCATACACGTTTTTCCATGATAGTCCTATGAAAGGTAATAACTATTATCGCCTTAGACAAGTTGATTTTGATGGTACAGAATGGTACTCTTGGGTGATTACTCAGCATTATTCAGGAGAAGGTGACGGACGTGATATTGATATATTTCCTAACCCAAATACAGGTGAATTTATGTTAGGACTTCCAACTGTATCCAGAAATACAGAGGCTTTGGTCAGAATCATCGATAATAAAGGGGCAGTTGTCTCGGAAGTAACAACCAACTTGACAACAGGACAAACCTCACATCCTGTAGATGTTAAAGGACTCCCGGAAGGCGTTTATCATGCATCCTTAACATTGATGTCCAATCTAAATACATATAACAAGAGCTTTATGATACGTTAGAAGAAGAGACTATTCCGGTTACTAGAGCCGGAAAAGCAGATGAGAAATACGAAACATTGTAACTAACGTTTCATAGAATAAATCCTTCGGCACATGTGTCGGAGGATTTTTTTTGTGTATAATTGACTTTAACTAAATTTTTAGTTACGTTTGTGGTGATAATGGTATTATACTTTAAACGGCATAAATTTCGGAAAACTGTAATGACTGCTTTAGCTGTTAAATGTGTTGTTGTTTTAATTTTTAAAAACCTAAAAATAAGTGAAATGTAATTTGTTTTTCGGAATTGACCATTTATTGGGCAGCACTGTTAAGTGCAAAATATCGGTAGCTTTTTTGAGGAAAAAAATCGTTTTGAGTGCCTTTAGGTACTCAATATTACGAACCTAAAGGCTCGTTTGACGTGTTTTTATTGAAAATTTTACCAATATTCGACCTCTAACGAGGTCATATGAGATTTTGCCCAATTAATGGGTAATTCCGTTGTTTTTTATTTCACTTGACAGCTAAAGCAGTCATTACAGTTTTCCGAAATTTACCCCATTCAAAGTGAAGTTGTTTAAAATTGATGATAATTTATATTTGACCGGATATTTTTCGTAAAAAAATATGCGTCATTCCCATTAAATTCATTGATAACCAAGTAGATGACAATTTCT
>JAHDEO010000014.1 GCA_020628725.1 Saprospiraceae bacterium | reverse complement strand
TTTACACATGAAAAATATACTCATTTTAATAATTACTTGCTTTTACGCCTCAACAATTTTTGGACAAATTACTGACCCTGTAGCTACGGAAGTTTGGGAGCCTGTGCCGCGTGTGGTGGATTCACCAAGCGATAAATTTGTACCGAGTGATGCCATCGTTTTATTTGATGGAAAGGATTTGAGTGCGTGGAAATCAGCGAAAAAAGATACCCTTGCAATGTGGACGACTGACGGAGACGCCATGACAGTAAAGCCCGGAACAGGCGATATTGAAACCAAACAGAGCTTTGGAAGTATCCAACTACACATCGAATGGCGCAGTCCTGCCAAAGTAGAAAGCGAGGGGCAAGGCAGGGGTAATAGTGGTGTTTTTCTCCAAAAAAGATATGAAGTTCAAATATTGGACAATTATAATAACAAAACTTATCCCAATGGTCAGGCAGGGTCGATTTACAAGCAATATATTCCATTGGTGAATGCTTGCCGTGCGCCCGGTGAGTGGCAATCTTACGATATTATTTTTATGGCACCTGAGTTTAATGCAGATGGTATTTTGGTGCGTCCGGGGTACTTGACGGTATTTCATAATGGCGTGCTTATTCAAAATCATGTCGAAGTAAAAGGTACAACAGAATATATTGGTTTACCCAAAAATATCGCACATGGTGATGCGCCGATTATGTTGCAAGATCACGGAAACTTGGTCAGCTTTAGAAATATCTGGGTGAGAGAGCTTTGAGATGTTAGATAAAATAAAGCGTCTCTACCTTTAGTGCATAAAACATTAGGGGGCAATCAGGTATGAAACGCCAAAACACCTATCCATTGCACGCTTTGAATTTTGCCACAAAGGCTCGAAGGTACAAAGAGTTTTAGCAGAATTGTTAAGTGATAAACGATGGTTACTGAGAGATTGATGAAAAAAGCGCCTCCACCCTTTGGCAGAGACGCTGCTTTACTATTCACGTATATAATAGGGATAATCCCCTTTAAAATTACTTAGGTAATGTTGACGAACTACCGTTATTGATTTCCCACAGTATTTTGTCTTCTCCCGTAACATCTCCATCAAGGTTGATGTCAGTCGATAGATATTGAGCAAAATTACCATTTGATTCCGCCCATATAATCTTATCTTGTCCGGTAATATCATAACCTCCTGTATCAGACTTATCACAATCTCCGGCAAGCATTGCCCAACTACCATCAGGCATTTGTCTTTGTCCAACGCTCGTTTCCGTACGGTAGCTATCGCTTGTTCGGAAATCGTAAGCGAGTGTATTATTCGTTATGTAAATGGGTTGAGGTGTCATAACTGCGATGTGGTTACGATGCTGAATCATCACATACACAGGTGTAGAAGTCGTAGGCAATACACGCGAGTCGAGGAAATGCAATTCACCATTTTGCAATACAAGAGCTGCTGTTTTTCGATATACTTCTTGGAAATTTTCGCTATCCCGGAATGACACCAATACCCAATCCACCGCATCTGCCGGATAATTATCTATAGACCAACCTTCCCCCTCTATACCTCGATAATTCCAAGGGGCTTCTCCGTATGGTTGTACAGGTGGTAACTCTGCCAGTTTTCCTAACATGTCTGCCCGCATATCACCGGTCTCAGTACGATACGCGCCTTCTAACCAAACATGAATCCGTGGATTAACCCATTGAATATACTGACTACAATCTATCTGATTTCCAAACTCGTTGTATATAGGTGTGGGTGGATTGATTTCCACATCCATACTTTGGGTATAGCCATTTGCATCGGTGATTTCTACAGTATACATTCCAGCCGTGAGATTCTCTGCTTCGGCGGTATTTGCGCCATTGCTCCATGTATAAGTGTAGGGAGCAGTGCCACCAATGACTTGAGCAGTGGCAGTACCGAGTGTGTAGCAACTTTCATCCGTAGCAAATATGGATAATAAAGGTTCGCTGTTAGCACCAGAAGCTCCTACAATTCCATACAAAGATGTGCTACCTGTGGGATTTAATTCTCCATTAGCGGACATCATACGCCCATTGTTAATTCTAGTGACAAAGGGTTCGCCGGACTGCAAATCTTCATGTGCTACAATGATAACTGCCACGGGCCCATCAATAATTCGATTATTGTGATCCGTCCGAGTAAGGGCAAGATTAAAAGTATTATTTTGCGCATTAAATATTTGAATATATTCATCTGGCACTAAAGACGAATTCAACAAATCTGCTGTTACACTGTTAATCATTAGATTGCCAAAATCAATACTACATGATAGACCATGTGTACTAACAGGCATACCAAGCGACGATTCTACAATTAGGTGATAAGTGATGATTATTTGCCCATCGCTCTGTGTGCTACTGACTTCCTCTAAACGAAATTGTAAAGGGCTATTGGTGGAAGCAGGTGTGTGCGTGCTACCGTAATTATCAACTAACACCTGCAAATCCTGTTCATCAACTCTACCATTACCATCTCCATCTTGGTGTTTACCATTGACTGAGCCTACCGAGGTTTGCCAATCCGGGCAAGGTTGGGCAATCCAGTCGTTTGTGGCATTAGGGCGAGCTATGCCTGTATTGCCTTCAGCTAACCCCCATGTGAGTACATCTACGTTGTCAACTATGCCATCGCTGTTGAAATCACCGGGCCATACGGCAGATGCAGTAATTGGTGCACAACTTCCTGTACCTGTGTTGCAGAGTTCTTCCCATGCAGCGTCGAAATTATTGCCTTGACTAACATCTGCCTCTGATAATTGGCTGCAAAGCTTGAAGAGCTCAGGGGTAAAGCAGCCGCTTAGTTGATTATAAGTAATAAACAACCTTCTCAACTTACTCAAGTTGGCTAATTCAGGTGGTATGTGTCCACTTAACTGGTTATATTGCAGATATAGTCTTGCAAGGTTGTTTAGATTTCCTAATTCAGGTGGAATGTCTCCACTTAGTTCATTATTGCGTAGAGATAAAAGCTCCAGATTAATCAAATTTCCTAATTCAGAAGGAATAGTACCACCTAATTGATTGTGTTGCAGAGATAATTCTTGCAGATTAATTAAGTTGCTTAATTCAGATGGAATATTTCCACTTAATTGATTGAAACCCGCATGTAGATGTTCCAAATTACTTAAACTACCTAATTGGACTGGAATTTCACCACTTAATTCATTATAGAATAATGATAAAAATTTGAGACTATTTAAATTGCCAAATTCGATAGGAATGTTGCCGCTTAATTGATTGCTACTTAACTCTAATCTTGAAAGCAGCCCCAAATTGCCAAGCTCAGCAGGAATTTCGCCACTCAATTGATTACCATTTAGAAGTAAGGATTTCAGATTATTCAAATAACCCAATTCTCCGGGAATGCTACCGCTTAATTGATTGTTATGCAGACGCAAGTGCGACAGACGTTCTAAATTTCCTAATTCGACCGGAATAGAATCACTCAATTGATTGTCAGTTAAACTAAGGTATTTCAAGTTACTCAAATTACCCAACTCCGGGAGAATGCTGCCGCTTAACTCATTTAGACTTAAATCCAAATATTCTAATTTAGTTAAGTTGCCTAACTCAGACGGTATTTCGCCACTTATGGCATTATATCCTAATCTCAAATATTTCAAGTCGGTCAGATTACCCAGTTCCGACGGAATACTACCTCCTATGTTATTTTCATGTAAGTCCAACACGACTAAATGACTCAAATCACCTATTTCAGAAGGAATACTTCCACTCAAAATACCATTATCCAACTCTATTTCAATCACACAGCCTTCGGGACTTAGCCTTATTCCATCCCAAGTACTCATATTTGAACTAATATCCCAGACGTTAGCTCCCATAGCATTGTGAAAAGCCACCAATGCCAATGAGTCACTTTGCCTACAAGGAGAGTAGGCATCGCACATACCCTCTCCAATATTGCAAAAACCTTCCCAAGTAGCTTCAAGTTGAGTGATGGTGCTATTGAAGTTATAATTCACTAATTGTCCGCAAAGATTTGTCAAATTGGAGGCATAACAACCTGTGAGATAGTTGTAGGACAAATACAAGCGTGTCAGATTGGTCAGGTTACCTAATTCACCCGGAATGTTTCCTGTTAATTCATTGCCACTCAAATACAAGCTTTCGAGATTCGCTAAGTTTCCTAATTCTGATGGAATATTTCCACTAAAATCATTATCACTTAAATCTAAGTGTTTAAGATTAACCAAATTACCTATTTCTTCAGGAATTTCGCCACTAAAATTATTACCTCCTAATGTCAAATGTTCTAATGTAGTTAAATAGAGTAATTCAAGCGGGAAAATACCACTCAAACTATTTTCATGCAAATCCAAAAACTTCAAATGAGCTAAATCACCAAATTCAGGTGGAATGTAAGCAACTCCTTCATCCACGAAATCAATCCCTTCCACACATCCGTCAATGCTTAATGTCACACCATACCATGTATCCATGGATTCGTTTAAATTCCATTGCAGGTTTGCATTTGGATTAGCATTATAGAACTCAACCAGTACTAATGAGTCACCCTGCCTGCATAGAGAGTAAGAACTACATACTCCCGCGCCTGTATTGCATAAATTTCCCCATGTAGTATAAAAGTTATTGCCTTGATTGACATCGACTTCTGATAATTGACTACAGAGATTGAGGAGTTCGGGAGCAAAGCAACCACTCAATTGATTGTCGCTTACATAAAGATGCTCCAAGTAACTTAAATTACTTATTTCAGGGGGAATGCTTCCTGTAAGTTGATTGCCAAGAAGATGTATGGATATTAGATTACTTAAATTTCCAATTTCTGCCGGAATACTGCCGCTTAATTGGTTGTTACTTAAGTTTAATCTTTTTAAATAATTTAAAGTACCCAATTCAACAGGAATAGCTCCGGTTAATTCATTAAAACCCAATAATAGCGTGGTTAATTCGCTTAAATCACCTAATTCAGGTGGAATAGTACCACTTAAACCATTACCTGTCAAATCCAAGTAACTCAATTGAGCTAATTCACCCAATTCAGGTGGAATATTATCACTTAAACCATTGGCAGACAAATCAATGTATTCCAAAGCTGTCAAATCGCCCAATTCAGGCGGAATATTTCCACTTAAACCATTATCAGATAAATCAATATATTCCAATGTTGTCAAATCACCCAATTCAGGAGGAATCGCACCGGAAATTTGATTTTCATCTACATCCAACACAGTCAAGTGACTCAAATCACCTATTTCAGCCGGGATATTTCCACTCAAATATCCATCGTCCAGTTCTATATGAATCACGCAGCCTTTGGGACTTAGTGTTACCCCATTCCAAGTATCTATGGGTTGGTTGAGGTTCCAAACCAGCGGGTCGTTGATTAATGAATTGTAGAAAGCGACCAATGCCAGCGAATCACTGTCTCGACAAGGAGAGTAAGGATTGCATCTACCTGCACCTATAGCACAGAAACTTTCCCATGTGTTGTTGAAATTATTGCCATTGCTAATATTAGAATTGTCATTGAGGCTAGTCAATTGACTACACAAATTAGCAACATTGGAGGGATAACAACCACTTAGTTGATTGGAAGATAAAGCCAGAGAAGTCAGATAGGGCAAATTGCCTATCCATACAGGAAACTCTCCTTCCAATTGGTTATTGGTGAGTATCAGAGATTTTAAATTAATCAAATTCCCTAATTTATCAGGAATTTCACCTGTCAACTGATTGCCTCCTAAACTCAGATTCGTCAAATAAATCAGATTCCCCAATTCAGCCGGAATTTTGCCTGTCAACTGATTGAGTCCTAAATCTAAATTTACGAGATTACTCATACCTCCTACTCCGGAAATAATCTCGCCTGTCAACTGATTATTTCCCAGAAAGAGCAAATTTAGTTTGGTCAAATTGCTCAAAGTCTCAGGAATCGTTCCGCTCAATTGATTGCTATTCAATCCTAATTGTGCCAGACTAATCAAATTCCCTAGTTCCGATGGAATGCTACCTTGCAATTGATTGAAACCCATGTTCAATACCTCCAAATAAATTAAGTCGCTTAATTCAGAAGGAATAGTGCCACTCAAACTATTATGTTGCAAACGCAAATCCAACAAACTTACCAAGTCACCCAATTCAGCAGGAATCTCCCCTTCTAATTGGTTGGAATTTAAATCTAAAGCACTCACACATCCACCTTGATTCAAACTCACCCCATACCAAGTATCTATCGGCTGAGTCAAATCCCATGTTTCTGCCCAGTTTGCGCCATTAGTTGCATCATATAAAGCTACGAGTGCCAGCGAGTCACGTTCGCGACAGGGTGTGGTAGTATATGTTCCTACGCCTACTGCTTCCCAAGCTGCCTTTGTTTGTTTTACTTCTTCAGAGGTTAAGCCGTATAAATCAATAGCTGATTGTATTGAGCCTATGCGAGCATCAAAATACTGTGATTCGGGAGTCAGATATACGGTGAGATTGCGGTAGGCGATAGCTGCGGCTTTGGATATACCTATGCCTTGTATATTGTATTCATATCCAAAATCATTCACACCCGTTCCACCCTGTGCAAGTAGGTAAAACCAGTAATTTTGTACACCACTGTTGGTATGTACGCCGCCTCTACCGCCTCCGCTAAACCAGTTGTCGCCAAAATAAGTGTCGGGTTGAGCACGCATCATATTTATATCTTTAGGATTGCTTAGATTACGCAATCCGTTTTTGCCTGCTTGTACCGTAAAATCAGCACCAACTATCCAGTCATTTGTACCGCGAATATATGCCTCTACCAACTCTCCGAAAATATCAGAAAAAGACTCATTCAATGCGCCCGATTCATCTTGATAAATTAAATCGGCAGAGAAATCCGTGATTCCGTGCATGATTTCATGTCCGACTGCATCGGGAGAGGTAAATGAGCTAAATTGCTGATTATCACCGTCTCCATAAGTCATCCATGAACCATTCCAGAAAGCGTTATTATAGTCAACACCATGATGCACCCAACTGTATAACGCCATTCCATTGTCGTCTAAGCTGTTTCTACCATGTGTGTAAAAAAAGTAATCATATGTTTCTTTGGTTGCCCAATACACCTCCACCGCAGTCGAGTCTTGCTCAAAAAATCCATCTGTATCCGTTACGGTTACTTGTGGAGATGCCCATGTATTTTCTGCATCGAACACCTGTATGTCTACCCCTGTATCATTACTTTTCAAAGTACGTGTGCCACCGATAGTACAAGCCGAAAAATCGACATCACCGGAATAATTGGTCGCACCGGAGGCAGGTGTGCCTGTGCAGTTGTGTATTTTTTCGATACTCGTCAATATCATATTGCTTTGAGCATCTACATACACGATTTGTCGTGTCAGAGGTTGTAGAGCGTAGATGTCAAATTTATAGGCAAGTCGATAATCATCAGCCTTTTTTTGCTTGCCGGAAGCAAAGATGACCAATTCGCCATGAGGATAAAAACTTGAATCGGAACAGTCGTGAGTATGCTTGAGATTCGTTTCGTGTGCAGTATCATTCCATGCGTAAAGGGAAGCGTCTACATGCTGCATGGCAGCATGTAGAGCAGTCGCTTCACTTATAGCCGGTGTTGTAGAGAGGTCAAGATTTCGGGTTAATCTACCATTAATGTTCTTCAAGCGGCCGTTCAATTCGTGCATGAGAAAAATTGCACCTTCTATGGGAATATCTTTATAGGTTTGTTGATAACGATAATGACGAAAACCCAATTGGTCATCTTGTGTATCAACAAGTTGTAAGTCATCATTTGTATCAAGCGACAAAGCTTCTTTGTCTGTGCTGAGTGATACCGCAGAAGTCTGTTCTTCTGATTTGAAGGTCTTCCAATCAAGATTCCCCTTGTGCGAAAAATCTCGCACAGACTGAGCATGAATTTGTGTCACTAGCATTACAAAGTACGCTAATACATGTAATAAAATTTTCATAGTAGGAATCTTGGTGATTACAATGTTTCGACTAATGCGATCTTTCTTTTCTTCTAAAACTTGTACTTTTTTGATGTCACAATACAAATATAAAGGCATTTTTTGATACTTTTGTAAACGAAAATCAGTTAAAACTAACTTATTTTATATTAAAATATTTTCATAAAAAATTGTAAACCAATTATTAAAATGCAAGAAAAACAATTTCAAACGAAAAATAATCTACATAGCATAGGTATTGATTTGCTCAATAATTTTTCTAAAAAAGAAATTGAGGGGTTTAGTCACTTCGTCGCTTGCCTACATTTCAATACCGATAAGTACATTACACGATTATTAGAAATATTAAGACGAGAAGTGCTGGGCAAAAGACAATTTGATGAAGATATAAAAAAAAGTGTATATGCGAAAGTTTTCTCAGATAAGGTTTCTACAAAGGGTTTGAACCTCGAACAAAGAAAGCGTTTGAGTGCCAAACTAACGGGTTTGACGCGTCTTGCTGAGCGTTTTTTAGCTATTGAAGGATTGGAAGAAAATAAAGTATACAGGAGTGACTTGGTGTGCAAAAAATTATTGGAGAAGAAACAGTATTTATTATTTAATCGCACCATAAACAAAGAAAAAAAAATGCTATCCGCACAAATAGAAAGAGACCTAATCTATCATAGTCAACACTACGAATTAGCTGTAAACACCTTGTCTCACCTCCATTATACAGGTGAATTTTACAAGAAGGACAATCTTCCCGAGATATTATATCACTTAGATATACGTAATTGCCTATCAAAACTCAACCTTTACATTACTATACTTTCACTGAAGGGTATAAACGAAAGGACTTATGACACTTCTTCTATGGAAATCACTCTACAGCTATTAAATTTACCACAATATGTCAATCATCCAATGCTGCAAGTTTACAAAGCCACTATCCAATTAATGAAGACTCAAAACGAAGCAAATTATCGTCAATTGCTAAATTTATTGGAATGTGATACTACCTATATTCCCAAAGCAGAT
This sequence comes from Saprospiraceae bacterium, assembly GCA_020628725.1. Classification (GTDB taxonomy): domain Bacteria; phylum Bacteroidota; class Bacteroidia; order Chitinophagales; family Saprospiraceae; genus JAHDEO01. The sequence goes on along the minus strand of JAHDEO010000014.1, from coordinate 26,449 downwards.
TTGAACGGTTTTTATGCGACTCTAACCAATTTTTGTATCCGCCAAATTAATAGAGGACAATTTAGTTATCACGATTTATTTGAGTTATATCAAAAAATAGAGCGCAAAAATCTATTGATTGAAGGAAATTTCGTTTCTTCTGTTAGTCTAAAAAGTGCTATCATATGTGCTTGTCGAATTGGTGAGTTTAAATGGGCAAAAACAATTATTGAAAAATATAAATCGTTCATAAACAAACCAATACGCGAATCAGTTTGGCATTACAATAGCGGTGTGATAGCTTTCTATCAAAAAGATTACAAAAAAGCCCTGAGTCATTTTATTCGTACCGACAATGTAAGTGCAGATTATGATATCAACGGCAGAGTAATGTTGCTCAAATCATTTTATGAAAATGACGAATATTACGACGAACGAACGATGCAAAGATTTCGCTCCACAGAAAAATTCTTCAAAGAAAACAAACACCTCTCCCCTACCAGAAAAAGAAGCTACAAAAACTTCGTCCGCATACTCATCTATACCTATAAATTTAGACATCGTAGTACCAAAATGACTATAGAAAGTATCACAGAGAGACTCAATAAACAAGACGTAAATAGCGATAGAAATTGGCTATTGGAAAAAATCAATGAATTATAATCAAAAAACGGAAGCCACTCGCGCGACTTCCGTTTCCTATTTGCAAAAAATTATTACAATCAAAGTTTCAAAAACTTAGCTCTTAACATTCGCCCATCATCTGTTCGGAGATGTAGGAGATACATTTGATTGGATGGCAAATGTCCTATGTCAAGGTGTAATAAGTCGGTCTGACTCATACGATTTTCGTAGACTTGTTTACCGTCCAAAGCATGTATCATCACGGTCATTTGTTTATCAAGGGATAATTCTAAATCGTGCAATTCCAAATTAACGTATTGATTTGCAGGATTTGGATAAAGTATCATGTATGGATCAGGAGTTGTCTCCAATTTAGCTACTTGGTTTTCGTCGTTGACGATTAATGGGACGGGTGCACCACATGCTTCAATAACCACATCATCAATATAAACTTTATCACCATTACCCGATGCATCGCAGCGGAAGCGGATTCTCACATTATTACTAAATGCACCATCAATCGCAACTACCTCATCGTAGCGTATGCCATTGGTGAATTCTACATTTGAATTCCACTCTTGTATCAATGTGTAAGATGCACCGCCATCATTTGAAACTTCGAGGAAGAAGTCCTCATTATTTTCCATACTGTTGGTGATATATGAGAATTTTACTTCTATAGAACTGTATGCACTCAAGTCCAATATGTCCGTGTAAGCAGAGGACGCAGAACCAGTATTATCACGTAGGCGAATACAGTAACTTCCACTACTTGCATAACGCGCATCATTGATACTTCTACGGACATCGGTACCGCCATCATTCCAAATACCCCAGCCACTTTCAAAGTCATTACTGTTATATATGTTGCAGGTACTGCAAGCAATTGGATTACATGGGTCGGTATCGTCGGGGTCTTCACTTACGCATAGACCATCGCCATCTGCGTCCGTGAATGTACCTGCACAGTTGCAGTTGGCGTCATATATGTCACCTGTAGTACATGCGTCGCCATCATCGCAAGTTGTTCCGGCTAATGTATTATCACAAGCATCGCAAGCATCAGGTGTACCGTCACCGTCTGCATCGACAGTATCATCGCCTCCGGCGCAAATATCGTCTACATCACAAACGCCGTCGCCGTCTGAATCTTGTACCGTACCGCCTCCGCAATTACAGTTGGCGTCGTAAGTCTCACCTGTGGTACAGGCATCACCATCATCACAGGCTGTTCCGGCTAATGTACCATCGCAAGTATCACAAGCATCAGGTATACCGTCGCCATCTGTATCTAAAGCGTCATCGCCTCCGGGACAAATATCATCTGCATCACAGACGCCATCACCGTCTGCGTCTTGTAGTGTACCTGCACAGTTACAATTAGCATCGTACACATCGCCTGTGGTACATGCATTACCATCGTCACAAGCTGTTCCGATTAAACTGTCGTCTGTGCCCGGACAAGCATCGTCTGCATCACAAACACCGTCACCGTCTGAATCTTGAACTGTACCACCTGTACAGTTACAATTGGCGTCGTAAGTCTCTCCTGTGGTGCAAACATCGCCGTCGTCACAAGCCGTACCTACTAAGGTATCATCACATGAATCACAGGCATCAGGAGTGCCGTCGCCATCTGTATCTACAGTATCATCGCCTCCGGCGCAAACGTCATTTGCATCACAAACACCATCGCCATCAGCATCTTGGAATGTTCCTACGCAATTACAATTTGAGTCGTATGTATCGCCTGTCGTGCAGGCATCTCCGTCATCACAAGCCGTTCCAATAACGCCATCATCTGTGCCCGGACATTGGTCATTGCTATCGCAAACACCATCGCCATCTGAATCGACTAATGTACCGCCTGTGCAGTTACAATTTGAATCATAAGTCTCGCCCGTTGTGCAAACATCGCCATCATCACAAGCTGCACCAACTGTACACGCAGGACCGGCAGCATCTACTTCTACATCGTCGATAGAGACATCGCCTTGCCATGTTTCACCCGTTGTTCCCCAAAGACGTATCGTTACATATTCATTTACATAAGCATCTAAATTAATATTTGCAGTATACCATTGATTGCCTTGATTGCCTGTTTGACTCCAAATTGCATTGGACCAAGTAGCACCTGCGTCTGTACTGATTTGCACATCCAAATCCATATTTGCAGACGAACCATACATGTGATATCGGAAACTCAAACTTGCCGTTTGCATTCCTGTCAAATTAAAACAAGGAGAGATGAGACCTGCTGTTTTAGTAGGATAATTTGGATTAGATGCCTCAATATACATGTACCAACTACCTTCGGATGCAGAAGAAGGTCCTGTATTGCTCGAAGCTGTACTGCCTGAATTTCTCGTCCAATTCAAATCATCGCCACTGCTCTGTGACCATTGCCCCAAACCTGATTCAAAACCTTCTGTATAAGGGAAGCTACTAACCGAAGTCGGACATACCGGACAAACACCGCAATCACCACCGCAGTCAACTCCTGTTTCATTGCCATTTTGAATGCCATCATCACAAGTCGGACAAGCCAAACAATCTACGCCGCCGCAATCTACATCGGTTTCGTCGGCATCTTGTATGCCGTTTTCGCAGTGTCCGAGTGGCTCTCTATATACTCTAAAATCATCGAAATAAAATCCGTCTGATTGCGCGCGTTCTGTATCGCCATCTGCTTTGAAGCGGAGGTAAAGCGTATTTGTACCTGCATAGGCAGAAAGGTCAATTTCTTCACGTACCCAGTCTTTTTGGAAGCCATCGTATAAGCCTTCGCCAGTTGGTTGGTCGGGTGTACCGTTTCCACCCCAAACATTATCGGGACTAGTTCCCGGTTTGGTGTATGTGGCGCATAGTTCTGACCAATTAGTACCATTGGTAGACACTTCTATTTGAACATAATCAAACAAGCGTGTAATGTCCCATTTTGCATAATATTCTAATACAGGGTTTTGTGCAGAAGAAAGGTCAATTGGATTTGAAAGGGTCAATGTACGAGTGGCTGTACTCATATTGCCCGAAGGAGAATCGGTAATACTATTCGACCCCGAATATCCGCCGGAATTTGTAACACCCCATCCGCCACTACTCGTCCAATTCGTCAAAGAAGCACCTGTGTCTTGGAATAATTCATAAGCATTATATACTTTTGAAATTGTTGTCGTGTGAATGTCGTAAGTACCGTTATTGAGTACGACATCAAAGCTGATAGTCGTTCCCGCAGGTGTATTTGGGTCAAGTGTGAGCGCAGTACTCACAGTGCCAAAATTAGCATCCGTGATAGTACCCGTGTTCATATTCGCATTGGCGATAGCCGTCACATAAGGGCTACTCGAAGAAACGGAAACCGTAAACGAGCCATTCACATTACTCATGTGTTCTACACTAAAGGTCAATTCGGGATTTTGAGTATCAAGGCTATATGGTGTAAGGTCGTTGAGTACGCCATAATTCGCCGCAGAAGATGCGAGAATCAAAGACATTTTCATATGTCTATCGCATTGCGGAACGATGTCAGACGGTGAGGGCCAGAAGCCGCCTTCTGCTACCGAACCAATTTCCGGCGTCCATGCAAATACATCTTCCTGACCATAAAACCAGTCATTTGCATCACCATTTGCGGGGTAAATTACTTCGTTTGCATTACCGTAGTGATAGCGATTGTGCCAGCACATGTGCTCGGAAATTTCTCCGAAAAGTTCCTCATCCGGTCCGGCTGAAGGTGTGTAGCCCCACGGGTGCAATAAGAGATTCGAGTAAGAGTGATTGTTGAAGGCATTCACAAAATTGTGGCTCTGTACGAAATTGCGTACAATCTGTGTTTCAGGCTCGGAAAAAGGACCTGTACCTCGGTAAGTTTCTGAGCTTGTGGTCGGGCTTGAACCTGAATTGTCGTAGCCCCAATTGTAACCGTAGTTACGATTTGGGTCTACGCCGTAAGTGCCGTCGCCGTTGTTGCGACGATTTTTACGCCACATACCTCCGCCGTTGGGATTGGTTTGTTGGTTGTATACATAACCGTCAGGATTTACGACGGGAATGAAGTATAATTCTGTATTATCTACTATATTTTTGACTTTTGCATCGGTCGCGTAATTTTCCAATAAATACCACATCAAGTACAATTGGTTCATCATACCAAGCGGCTCACGAGCGTGGTGTACGCCTGTGTACAATACCTCTGCCTCATTTTCATCTACTTCCGGGTTATCGGATAATTTTACGTAATAAACCGTTCTACCTTGTATCGTTGTGATAGATGTACTGGCAGGTGCGCGAGCTGTAATCAGATTTGGGTACATGCTACGCATGAGGTCGAGTTCAGCCAACATCTCATCGTAAGTCGTGAAACCTCCCATGCTACCGAGCTTAAAGTTCTGCGGTACAGGGAAACCATCTTCTGCACAACCCAAATCTTGTCCTGCTTCAGCATTTTTGAATAATGCTTCTTGCTTGGCTCTTTGCAAAGCCTCTTGCGCTTTTGGTAGTTCTATTTTATTTCTTTCTTCGTAAAATTTCGATAAATCTTCGACCAAGACTTTTGTCTGCAAATCGTTTTTGAGGCTTTCATAATTATGCTCACTGACTTCGAGCATTAAAATATTTTGTCCATTAACTTGTTTGAATGTTGCACCACAATATAAGTCAATTCCTAAATCAGCGACACGCTTCAAATCGTCATCTCCATTAATAACGACTTCGATTTTTTTGTAAATAGGTATTTCGCCATCTTGTATATCATGCTGTAATGTATGATGATGACCATGGTGATGGTGTTCTTCATGCGAATGTTGTGCAAAGCTGTTATTCATTCCAAAACATAAACATAAAAGCGCGAAAATGTAGATGCTATTCCTCATAACTAACTGATTTTTAAGATTGGGTCGATGAAAATTGATGAATAATTAATAAATCAGAAGAAATTATCTTCTATTATCAGTGAGTGGGAAAAGAATGCTTTTTAAATGTTTCTTGTTCTATATTAAATGATACAATAAAACGCTATAACACTTTTTTAAGTGAATAGTAATTCTCAGATATATTTGTTATTTGTGGAAAGTGAAGTGGCAAGTGTTTCTCGTTATTCCTATTCAATAATGACGGTAAGTCTTTTTCCTCTAAATTCAATTTTTTCCTCTTTTAAAATATTTTTATTAACACATTTTGCATTGCAAATAAAAGTAATATAATTGCGTTTCAAAAATTTTATTTCCTTAAAAATGTGACAGGATATAAACAGAGGTTACAAAGCACCATTTATAATAAAAAACCGGAAGCCATTTACATGACTTCCGGTCTATTTATTAATTAGACTTTATTCTGAAATAATTTGTAATGAATGGAAATAAGGATTTTTTTACTAATCAAGGCGGTCAAATATGAGTTATGCCGTCGCATAGGGATTGTTTGACCAACGAAGAGTAGCGAAAAAAGACTATTTAGCTTCATACAAATTATTTCAGAATAAAGTCTATTATTTATGCTGTATTTCCTATATAATATCACATTCGTCAAGGTGATAATTTCGTAAAAGGCTTCGCCTGAATGTGACCTTTATTATCTATTAATTTGATGTAATATAAACCACTTGGCAAGTCCGGTAATTCCATTTGAAGTACATTAATGCCCTTTAATACGTTCATTGTCTGCATCTGCATAACAGCACCGTTTGAATTAATGATTTCGATGGAAATGTTATCATCACTCTTCGAATTATACTCTACATTCAATCTGTCTATAGTTGGCACGGGGAAGATTTTCAACGAGTTGACGAGTTCACGAGTTGATGAGTTGTTGAGTTGATGAGTTGGCGTATTGATGTGTTGATGTGTTGATGTGTCATACTCATCTACGAGCATCGGTGGAACAGCACAGTCCGGGTCAATGGTTACATTATACGTGATACGTCCGAATCTGACCGAATATTCCGTACCCGGCGGTACAGCGTATGCAGGCGGACCGGCGGACACCGGATTGTGGTCTTCGGTATCGCGGAATCGTAGTTTCCAAACACCACCACTCGTAGGTACGGAAGCTACAGGAAGCGTGAATTGGAATATCGCATCCGTTCCATTACAAGTATTGGTTGGTGCAGCAAATATCGGGTAGACATCTCCCGCAGGATCGGTGACCTCCAACTCTACATCGCGCTCACATGAAGTACCTTCAGGACTGAAAAAGAAGTCCAAAACCACAGAATTGACCGTAGCATTAGGCGGTACGCCGGGGTCATTTATCAGAATGCTGTCGCTTTGATGAAAATCGGCATTGTCTATGTTAGCACCAACAAATACATCTATGTCTGTTACAAGTACTTGGTCGGTAGTGAGGTTTTGTTCTTCTATCGTGATGATTTGTTCACAAGTAGCTGAATTGCCGCTTGGGTCGGTGGCTGTCCACACCACTGTGGTTGTCCCAACAGGGTACGAACCGGAAGCATTGGAAGTCCCATTATAATCATTGGTCATCACTGCCCCTTCCACACAATCGGTATAATCTTCTCCAAATATCGGCGCAGGTATCGTTAGTAAAGTTTCACATTCACCGGGAGGTGCGAAGGTGGCTATATCCTCCGGGCAATTGAGAATAACAGGAGATTCCGTATCGGTTACCGTAACATTATAAAAACATAATCTCGTATTTCCTGAAGCATCTGCAAGTGTATACGAAACCGTTGTCGTACCAATAGGAAGCACATCCGAAGTAGTATGACTTGTACTTTCAATCGTTGGTATTCCACAATTATCTCCATAAAAAGGCACTACAATATGACTGAGTGTTGCCCCGCAAGTTCCTGTTTGAGAACTGAGCGTAACATCAGGCGGGCAGAGTGCTATGGGTGCAGTATTGTCTTCCACTATCACATCAAAGCTACACGACGTCGTATTGCCAATGCTATCCGTAGCAGTGTAAGTGACGGTAGTTGTTCCCAATGAAAAAACCTCGCCCGGTTCCGCAGTACTCGTTATGTTCAAGCCACAATTATTATTACCTAAAGGTGGTGTCCAGAACACTTCCGCTTGACAAATATTATTAGCTTCGACGATAATATCATCAGGACAAGTTAGTTCGAGTGATGATTGCCCCCCTGTCACGGTAATTGATTGAATACAGGTAGCAATATTGCCCTCCGAGTCGGCGGCTGTCCACAAGACATTCGTTGTGCCGGGTGGGTAGTTGTCGGAAGCATTGGAGGTGGCATTATAATTATTCGTTATTGTAGCATTGGAGCAGTCCGTGAAATCTACACCAAATTGCGGTTCAGGTACTTCTACGAAAGCACCACAATCACCCATTACAGTGATATTTTCGGGGCAATTGACGATAATCGGGTCGCTGCATCCACCGCCGCTTGTGATGGTTTCATAAGATAAGCGTCCCCAACGGACGGAGTATTCCGATTCGCCGGAATTTTGGTCATTCGCATCTCTAAACTCTGCTACCCAATCCGCTATCGTACCTGTCGTGGCAGCACTTGGCACAGTCAATTCGATGAAGTACAAAGGACCTTCGCCCATACAAGTCGCAAATGGTGTAAATGTATTCATATTTCCCGCAGGGTCGGTGAGGCGTATTCTAATATCATTTTCACAAGAATTGCCAAATACTCTGAAATATAATTCGAGTTTGATATTGGTTAAAACAGCATTGGCGGGAGTTCCAGGGTCGGTGAATATCAAAGTCGGATTATCCGTAAAATTCTCTGTATCATTTTCACCAATAAAAATATCTTCATCGTCGGGTGTTGCAAGGCTTGTCATGACGGGCGGCGGAGAAGCACATTCTTCCACTATAATATCGAAACTACACACAGCGGTATTGCCTGCATCGTCTGCAATATTATAAGTTACTGTTGTTGTACCAATGGAGAATGTTTGTCCTGAATCATGCGAAACATTCGCCACATATGCACCGCAATTATCTGTAAATTCAGGCGTATCCCAAGAAGCTACTACATCGCACATGCCCGGTGTAGTTTCCATGATAATATTTTGAGGACAAGCCACTTGTGGAGCTTCTATATCTTCTACCGTGATGAGTTGGGTGCAGGTCGAAGTATTTCCTTCTGTATCTGCTGCTGTCCATATGACCATAGTCGTACCTATGGGATAAGTGCCGGAAGCATTGGAGGTCAAATTATGACTATTTGTTATTGAAGCATTGGAACAATCCGTAAAATCAACACCAAATTGTGGTTCGGGAATTTCGACGACAGCACTGCACCCATCAGCCCCCGGCGGTACGGACATACTTTCGGGGCAATTGACAATCGTCGGGTCTGTGCAACCGCCACCGCTAACTTCGGTATCGTAAGAGAGGCGTCCCCAACGTACAGAGTATTCTGATTCGCCGGGATTTTGGTCGTTGGTATCTCTAAACTCTGCGACCCAATCAGTCGTTGTGCCTGTTGTCGCGCCGTTCGGTACGTTTAATTCGATAAAATATAAAGGACCTTCGCCATTACAGGTGGTAAATGGTGTAAATATATTCGTATTCCCAACAGGATCCATTAGGCGCACTTCGATGTCATTTTCACATGAGCTACCAAATACTCTGAAATATAATTCGAGTTTGATATTGGTCAAAACGGCATCTGCGGGCGTGCCGGGGTCGGTAAATATTAAGGTAGGATTATCTGCAAAATTCTCTGTATCATTTTCGCCAATAAAAAAATCTTCATCATCGGGGGTCGCAAGACTTGTGGTAACAGGTGGAGGCGAGGGGCATTCTTCCACTATAACATCAAAGCTGCATGTTATCTCATTGCCTTGCAAATCTATGGTTGAGTAAGTTACCGTAGTTATACCAATTGGAAATTCATCACCTGAATCATGTGTACTATCCATCGCTCCACCGCCGCCTGCGCTGCTTGAGCAATTACTTGTAACAGAAGGGTCTGCCCAAGTTGCTACAGCGCTACACATACCCGGCGTGGTTTCTACCGTCATATCTCCCGGACAAGAGAGAACAATGTTTTCAATTTCCTCTACTGTGATGTTCTGAGTGCAGGTAGCGATATTGCCCTGTGCGTCTGTTGCCGTCCAAGTGATTACAGTTGTTCCCGGCTGATAAATGTCGGTGGCATCAGACGTGCCGTTGTAGCTATTCGTAATCGTAGCCGTTGTGCAATCGGTAAAATCTGCTCCAAATTGTGGTTCAGGAATTTCGACAAAAGCCGTGCAATCTCCCATGTTTGTCGCTGCCGTTATATCCGCAGGACAGTTGACGATAATCGGGTCGGCACAACCGCCGCCACTGACGACTGTATCGTATGATAAATTCCCCCAACGCACGGAGTATTCAGCCTCGCCCGAATTTTGGTCGTTGGTATCTCTGAATTCCGCTACCCAATTTGCTATTGTGCCTGTAGTGGTGGCACTCGGTACATTTAACTCGATAAAATATAGCGGACCTTCACCATCACAGGTTGTGTAGACATCAGTGAATACGGTCGTATTTCCTACAGGGTCGGTGAGGCGTATTTCGATGTCGCTTTCGCAGGAATTTCCAAATATTCTAAAATAAAATTGAAGGGTAATATTAACTAAAACAGCATCTGCCGACGTACCGGGGTCGGTAAATACCATGATTGGATTATCTTCAAAATTCTCTGTATCATTCACTCCAATATCAAAATCCTCATCGTCGGCAGCATCAATATTTGTTGTGATAGGTGGCGGCGAATCACATTCTTCCACTATCACATCAAAACTACAGGTCAATTCGTTGCCGTCTCCATCAACGGCGGTATAGGTGACGGTAGTTGTACCAATTGGAAATGTATCACCTGAATCATGTGTACTTCCTGTGATACCTCCATCACCACAATCTGTAAAAACAGGTTCATCCCAAGTGGCAGTTGCGGTACATTCGCCTATATTGGTCATGGCAATTACATCCTCGACGCATTCAAGTCCGGTCCCAGTGCCGCTATCTTCAATGGTAATGACTTGTTCGCAGGTTGAGGCATTTCCTTGTAAATCTGTAAAAGTCCATGTTACCACAGTTGTCCCTATTGGATAAAAACCCGAAGCATTTGGTCCGCCCGTATAGTCATTCACCGCTGCTGCAACAAAGCAATCCGTATAATCAACATTGAACATCGGCTCAGGAATACTAACTACCGCACCGCAGTTTATATTAGCCGGTTGATTAACAGATTCAGGGCAGTTTAAGATGACAGGGTTGCCACAATTTTCGCCACTACCACCTACAATGAAATTTGTTTCATACAGCAGTTTTCCAAAACGAACCGTGTATTCTACTTCGCCCGGATTTTGGTCGTTGGTGTCTTTAAACTCTGCTACCCAGTTCGCAATATTTCCTGTGGTCATAGCACTTGCAAGCGGGATAGTTGCAATATATAATTCACCGGGAAAGGGATTGTTGCCTGAACCATTGCAAGTGGTAAAAGGTGCGCCTTCGTAAACGACATTTCCCGCAGGATCGCTCAAGCGTATTTCAATATCACTTTCACAAGAAGCATATTGTACACGAAAAAATAATTCGATTGAAATATTGGTAATTGTCGCATTGACAGGCGTAGCGGGATCCGTAAAAAGGTAAGTAATACCCTCATAGTCCTCCGTATCATCTACCCCTACAGGCAAATCACTATCTACTATCAGGGTGACTTTTTTGTCTATTTCTTCTCCTTCTATACACTCAACGACTGTGACCTCAAAGTCACAGGTGACATCATTTCCGGAGGCATCTACGGACATGCAAGTCACCGTCGTGGTACCCAGCGGGAAGGTATCGCCCGATTCATGCGTACATATGACGGTGCCATCAGGATTATCAGCCGGAGGCAAAACCGTCCAAGTAGCTGTACCTGCACATTGCCCCTCATTGGCAGCAATTATAATGTCGTCAGGACAAATTGCAAATATTTCTGCATTGATGTACCCGACATTTCCCATAAAAATTGCTAATAAAATAGCATAACAACGAATCCTTTTTGATTTGATACTTAGATTCTTCATGGATAGAGCCTTTTATTTTTAGGATGAAATATGATTTACGAGTTACGAACCACGAGTCATAAATCTTGAATTCAACATCAGTTAATTTCAAATTCAGTATTTATAATTCATTGTCCATACTTCAATAATATCGGAGCAAGGATAAACGGACGCGCAAGTGAGTGTGTCTGCGAATAGTGTAGAACTTATTCTAAAATAAGCACAGCAGATTTTTTATTCATACGCACTTTCAAAAAAACAGTTGCAAAAATGAATGAAAATTCTGCTCAGGAACAGGGTTTTAATAAATGTACATTTATTAAAATTTTATTCCTTCATGTCCTTTGAGAAATAAGACGGGTAGACTTTTGTCGTCTTTTATGACGTAAATTTATTGAAATGTGTAAGGTTTAGGATGTACTTTAAATTATTTTTTTAATTCATATATTAACTCTACTTTTTAACAAAACCTATAAAAAACCGGAAGCCGCTGACGCGACTTCCGGTTATCTATTTCATATTCAATACCTTTATCAAGGTGATAACTTCGTAAACGGCTTCGCGATAATATGTCCGCTACCGTCTCTTATGGTCATGTAATATAAACCACCCGGCAAATCAAATAACTCCATATTCAGCGCATTTGTGCCTTTTAACACATTTGCTTTTTCTGTGTACATGATTTTACCATTGGCATCCACGACTTCAATATAAATACTTCCGTCTTGTGGTGCGGTGTATTCCACATTCAATCTTCCTGTAGTTGGTACAGGGAATAGATTGAAATCAGGCTTATCGGTTATTTCCTCAATTGTGATGTCATCAATGACAAGTTCCTCTGTGATGTCTTGATTCTCGTCCACTTGCGGAGTATCATCTTCGTCAACAAGCATTGGAGGAATACCACAATCCGGATCGACCGTAATATTATAAGTGATACGACCAAATCTAACAGAGAATTCCGTACCCGCAGGCGCGAAAGCTCCCGGCGAACCGGCAGATACCGGATTTTGGTCATCGGTATCAAGGAATCTCAATTTCCATATACCACCATTGAGTGGTACAGAAGCCACCGGTAATAAGAACTGGAATATTGCATCATTACCATTACAAGTTGTTGTAGGTGCAGGGAATATCGTCACCATACCCGCAGGGTCTGTAACTTCCACTACTACGTCACGCTCACAAGAGTTACCTTCAGGACGGAAGAAGAAGTCCAGAATTACGGTATTGACTGTCGCATTCGGCGGTATGCCCGGAGCTACGATGAGAATACTGTCACTCTCATTGAAGTCTGCATTGTCTATACCTGCGCCGACAAAAACATCTTGGTCTGTTACCAATATTTCGTCGTAAACCAAATCCTGCTCGCCTACGGTAATCGTCTGCTCACAAGTCACTGAATTACCACTTGGGTCTGTGACCGTCCATGTAACGACAGTAGTACCAACAGGATATGTACCCGAAGCATTGGCAGTACCATTTTGGTCATTCGTAATCACTGTACCTGCTTGACAATCGGTGTAATCTGTACCAAATATCGGCACAGGAATCGTAAACGAACCTTCACATTCACCCGGAGGCGCGAGTAAGTTCGGTAGATCCGGCGGACAATTGATAATCACCGGAGCCGTATTGTCTTCTACAATGACATCAAAACTACATTCAACCTCATTTCCTGCATCATCAACAATCGTATAAGTTACGGTCGTTGTGCCAAGTGGGAAGGTATCACCCGAATTGTGCGTACTACTCGCGATACTCGCGCTACCACAATTATCCATAAATGTAGGTGTACCCCAAGTCGCTGCGGCTGTACAAGTTGCCGCATCAGCGGAAACCGTTACGTTAGTAGGACAAATCACCATTGGTGCTTCGGTATCTTCTACTGTGATGTCGAAACTACACATTGCAGTGTTACCTGCGGCATCTGTAACAGTGTAAGTTACCGTTGTCGTTCCAAGCGGGAAGCTGTCGCCCGGATTGGATGTACCGCTTACTGTAGCACCCGGACAATTATCCGCGCCTGTTGGCACCGCCCAATTAACGACCGCTTCGCAAGTACCCGGATCAGTTCCTACGGTAATATCCAATGGACATGTAATTGTCGGAACTTCTTCATCAACTACTGTGACGTTGAAGCTACAAGTTGAAGTATTGCCAGCTTCATCAATGAAGGTGTAAGTTACCGTTGTTGTACCTACTATGAATACATCTCCCGGTGCATCGCTGGCATCTTTAATGACTGCACTGCAATTGTCGGTTGGCACGGGGATTTCCCATTCTGCCGGAGCTGTACATTCTCCCGGACGTGCTACTACCGTAATGTCCGGCGGACATACGCCCACAGGTGGTTCGTTGTCTACTATTGTTACATCAAAGCTGCAAGTTGTGATATTGCCCGAAGCATCTGTGACAGTGTACGTGACAACCGTAGTTCCCGGCAAGAATATCGAACCGGAAGAAATGTTAGATGTCGCTGTCAATCCATTATCGCAGTTGTCCGTTACCGTTGGTGCTGACCAAGTAGCCACTGCACCGCAAGCTCCCGGAGCAGTATTGACGACTACTTCCGCAGGACAAGCAATCACAGGTGCTTCATTATCCTCAACGGTAATTGTGAAGCTACATGTTACTGTATTTCCTGCTGCATCAACGGCAGTGTAAGTTATCGTTGTCGTTCCGATTGGGAATATATCTCCCGGCTCGGCTGTACTCGTGATAGACGCACCGCAGTTGTCACTCAATACAGGTGCATCCCAGAATACCTGTGCCTGACATGTACCCGCGTCCGTAGAAACGGTAATGTTATCAGGACAAGTCAAACCAAGCTGTTGACCATCACCTACAACAATCGTTTGTGTACAAGTCGTAATATTGCCATCATCATCAATAACTGTCCAAGTAACAGTTGTTGTACCAACAGGATAAATGTCGGTCGCATCAGATGTGCCGTTATAGCTATTTGTAATCGTAGCACCTACACAATCGGTGAAATCTACACCAAATTGCGGTTCAGGAACAGTGACAAATGCCACACAATCACCCGGATCAGATGACACGCTAATATCCGCAGGACAATTCAAGATAACAGGGTCGCCGCAACCGCCGCCGCCTGTAGTTGCATCGTATGATAAACGTCCGAAACGAACAGAATACTCGGCTGCTCCGGCGTTTTGGTCGTTGGTATCTCTAAATTCGACTACCCAATCAGCGATACTGCCGATGGTGCTACCACTTGGTACATTTAATGAGATGAAGTATAATGGTCCCGCACCCGCACATGTAGCAAATGGTGTGAAAACATTTACATTACCCGCAGGGTCAGTGACTCTCACTTCAATATCGCTTTCACAAGATGCGCCCAATACTCTGAAATATAATTCAAGCGTAATATTGGTCAATACCGCACTTGCAGGTGTAGCAGGGTCGGTAAAGGTATAAGTCAAATTATCCGCAAAATTCTCTGTATCATTTACACCAACTACAAAATCACTATCACTCAATAATACTACCGGAGTCGTGACGGATGTACCCGCACCACATTCTTCCACTATCACATCAAATTCACAAGTCGCTGTATTACCTGCATCGTCTGTAACCGTGTATGTAACAGTCGTTGTACCCAATGGGAAAGTATCACCCGAACTGTGTGAACTACTTGCAACTGACGCACCGCAATTATCCATAATCGTTGGTGCAGCCCAAGTTGCTACTGCGTCGCAATTGCCCGGAGTTGTTTCTACCATGACTGTTGCGGGACAAGTTACGGTTGGTGCTTCTACGTCTTCTACGGTGATGGTTTGTGTACACATAACCGTATTGCCGTCAAGGTCGGTAACTGTCCATGTAACCGTTGTTGTGCCTACCGGATAGAAGCCCGAAGCATCGGATGTACCTGTGATGTCATTTGCAATCGTCGCGCCTGTACAATCCGTAAAGTCCACACCAAACATCGGTACCGGAACGGTGACATTCGCACCGCATTGACCGGGCTGTGAAGTTGCATTGATAGGTGCAGGACATTCGACAATAACAGGTATTCCGCAACCTTCACTCTCAACAATCGTCGCATCGTAAGAAATTCTACCGAAGCGGACTGAATATTCTGCTGCGCCTGCATTTTGGTCGTTGGTATCTCTGAATTCTACTGTCCAATTCGCAAGACTGCCTGTGGTCGAACCACTCGGTACGCTAATCGGTGCGTAGAATAGACCTGTTGTTATACAAGTTGCAAATGGTGTAAATACATTCACATTACCCGCAGGGTCAGTCAATCTGACTTCAATATCACTTTCACAAGAACTTCCAAATACTCTGAAATATAATTCGAGGGTAATATTGGATAATGTAGCTGCCGCAGGCGTAGCTGGATCTGTGAAAGTATAAGTCGAATTATCGGCAAAACTTTCCGTATCATTCATACCTACATTGAAATCAGAATCGGCATTGAGTGTGACGGTTTCGGTGGTTGAACCACTTTCACCGCTACATTCTTCTACAATCACATCAAAACTACACATGACGGTATTGCCTTGTGCATCTGTAGCTGTGTAAGTCACTGTCGTCGTACCAATCGGGAAGCTGTCGCCCGGATTCGCTGTACTGCTTGTGATACCACCTCCCGGACAATTATCCGTGAAGATTGGTAAATCCCAAGTTGCAATGGCTTCACAAGTTCCCGGAGAAGTTTGTACCATTACATCCGCAGGGCAAGTGAGTGTGGCATTTTCATTATCAATCACAACAATGTCTTGTGTACAAGTCACGCTGTTGCCATCTGCATCAGTGAATGTCCATGTAACTGTTGTTGTGCCCACAGGATATGTGCCTGATGCGTCAGTTGTGCCCGTGTAACTGTTGGTGGCAGTGGTTTCGGTACAATCTGTGTAATCTATGCCAAAGGTCGG
Source organism: Saprospiraceae bacterium (assembly GCA_020628725.1). GTDB lineage: Bacteria > Bacteroidota > Bacteroidia > Chitinophagales > Saprospiraceae > JAHDEO01. The sequence goes on along the minus strand of JAHDEO010000014.1, from coordinate 9,960 downwards.
AACAGGAACGGCAACGTCCGCACCGCATTGTCCGGTATCAGCGACTACCGCTATGTCGGTCGGGCAATTGACGATGACCGGAAGACCGCAATTAGCACTTCCGCCGATGGTAGCGGTATAAGTCAAGCGTCCAAATCGAACAGAATACTCAGGAAGTCCTGCGTTTTGGTCGTTGGTATCTCTAAAGGCTACCGTCCAATCCGCTATACTACCAATGGTAGAACCACTCGGTACAGGTATTGAAATGTAGTATAATTGTCCCGGACCATTACAGGTAGTGAATGGTGTAAATACGCTCACATTGCCCGCAGGGTCGGTGAGTTGTACCTCAATATCGCTTTCGCATGAACTACCATTTAATCTAAAAAATAATTCAAGTGTGATATTGGATAAAACCGCATTCGCAGGAGTCGCGGGGTCGGTAAATGTATAGGTCGGATTGTCTGCAAAGCTCTCTGTATCATTTGTGCCGACATTAAAATCATTATCCGCAATCAATACAATCGTTTCACTAGTTGATGCACCACCGCTACATTCATCTACAATCACATCAAAACTACATGTCACTGTATTGCCTTGTGCATCCGTAGCTGTGTAAGTTACAGTCGTCGTACCAATCGGGAACTCATCGCCCGAACTGTGTGTACTGCTTGTGATACTACCACCGGGGCAGTTGTCGTCAAAGGCTGGTTCGTCCCAAGTTGCCGTAGCACCACATGTACCCGGCGTAGCAGTGATGACTACATCTGCCGGACAATCTAATGTGGCAGGAACGCCATCTGTAATCGTAATGATTTGTTGGCAAGTGGATGTATTGCCTTGTTCATCCGTGAATGTCCAAGTCACTACCGTCGTACCTACTTCGTAGAAGCCGGAAGCATCGGATGTACCTGTTACGTCATTCGTTGCGGTAGCACCAACACAATCGGTAAAGTCTGTACCAAATACCGGTGCAGGAATAGTCAGATTTGCACCGCAACCTGCAGTTGCCGTTTGAGTAATTGGTGCAGGGCAATTGACGATAACCGGATTGCCACAAGTACCGCTACCGCCACCTGTTGTAATTGAGGCGTCGTATGTCAATCTTCCAAAGCGAACGGTATATTCTACCGCACCTGCGTTTTGGTCATTGGTATCTCTAAATTCAGCTATCCAATTTGCTACGCTACCTGTGGTCGAGCCACTTGGTATCGTAATCGTCGTATTGTATAATTGTCCAGGGAATGGATTTGCACCCGAACCATTACATGTCGTAAATGGTGCGCCAACGAAAACCACCGCACCTGTCGGGTCTGTCAATTGAACTTCAATATCACTTTCGCAAGAAGCGTTTTCTACACGGAAGAATAATTCAAGTGTAATATTTGACAATACTGCATTGGTAGGCGTAGCAGGATCAGTAAATACATATGTTGGATTTGAAGCGAAACTCATGGCATCAGTAGCACCAATATTCAAATCGCTATCTGCTACAAGCGTTACTGTCTCAGTGGTTGTTTCAGGCGTTCCACCAAAACATTCATCTACCGTCACATCAAATTCGCACATAGCTTCATTGCCGAAGGCATCCACCGCCGTACACGATACCGTTGTCGTACCAATTGGGAATACATCCCCGGATTCGTGGGTACACATGACGGTTGCGCCTGTACAGTTATCCGTTGGCGGGAAAACAATCCAATTCGCTACACCGCTACATTGACCCGGAACGGCTGTCACCGTAATATCGCCCGGACATTGTAAGGTTGGCGGTTCGTTATCTACTACCGTAATATCGAATGTACAGTCAGTTGTATTGCCCGAATTATCGGCAGCAATGTATTCAACGGTAGTTGTTCCCACAGGGAATGTGCTACCCGGAGTATGAGAGGCATAAGTGATAAACGCCACGCCACAACTATCGACTACGATTGGTATAGTCCAACCCACTGTCGCACCACAACGCCCGAAATCGGTAGACACCATAATGTCTTCAGGGCAATCCAGAATAGGTGGTTCATTGTCTTCTACAATTACATTGAATGTACAGCTAATCGTATTTCCGGCAGCATCCATAACACTACACGTTACAGGATTTATACCTACAGCATAAACATCCAAAGGAGAACTCGTACACACTACCGTACCTGTCGTACAGCCACCCATTGCTATCGGAATATCCCAGGGTACTGCTGCCTCACAAGTTCCCGGTACACTTGGCACTATCACATCATCAGGACATTCTAACACCACATTTCCACCCGGATCTACTACTGTAATATCAAAACTGCATGTGACTACATTTCCTCCACAATCAGTTACAGTATAAGTAACAGTTGTCGTTCCGACAGGGAAGGCATCACCCGGATTGTGTGTACTTGTCACTACTGCATCGGGGCAGTTGTCTATGGGTACAGGAGGTGCCCATGTAACAGCCGATGTACAAGTAGTTGGGTCAGCAGTTGCCGTGACATCTGCGGGACAAGTAATCGTTGGGAGTTCTTCGTCGCTCACTTCAATCGTGACCTCGCAAGTCGTCGTATTTCCTCCTGCGTCGGTTACTGTCCAGATGACCGGTGTAGCACCTTTCGGGAAGATTTCACCTGCTAATGTAGCAGTGTTATTTATATTATTGGTCAATGTATTACCCGGACAATTTCCGGCAGAGGTTGGGTCAAATTCACCGCCTTGTACCGTGTACGTACACACGCCCGCATCTGTAGATACCATTCCGTCAATAGCGGAACAATCCAGTTCGGGCGCGCCTGTATCGATTACCGTTACAGTAAAACTACACATGGCTTCATTACCTGCTGCATCCATCGCCGTACAAGTTACAGGCGTATCTCCTAATGGGAAGGTATCCCCCGGATTGCTGGTACACATCACCGTAGTTGGTGAACAAACATCAGATGAAGGTATCACCCAATTGACGACTGCTTCATTACAATCTGTAGTCGCTGTAATGTCTGGTGGACATGTGATGGAAGGCGGTTCGTTGTCTACTACTGTGACCTCGAAACTACATGTTGCTGCTACCCCTCCTGCATCTGTTACGGTATAAACAACGGTTGTTGTACCAATTGTAAATATATCACCCGGCTCATGAGTTGATCCAATAATAATTACATCACAATTATCGCTTGTAGGAGGCGGAATCGTCCAAGTCGCAATACCTGTACATGTACCCGGTGTGGTTGAAACCGTTACATCGGCAGGACATACAATCGCCGGTGGTTCGTCATCTATTACAGTTACTTCAAAGCTACAACTGGTTACATTTCCACCACAATCTGTTACTGAATAAGTAACGGTTGTTGTACCAAGCGGGAAGGTATCGCCCGGATTAAAATTACTCGTTAGCGTAAAATCAGGACAGTTGTCTGTCGGTACAGGAACATTCCATGTAACAACGGCTTCACATACACCCGGATCGGTGCCTACGGTTACGTTGCCCGGACAGTTGAGGATAGGTAATTCATTATCAAATACCGTTACATCAAAACTACAGGTAGCCACATTACCAGAGGCATCGGTAGCTGTATAAACAACGGTTGTCGTTCCTTTTGGAAATTCGCTACCCGGTTCATTCGTCGTTGTCACTGTAACAGCAGAACAATCATCACTTGCAACGGGAGCTGTCCAATTCACTACTGCCGTACATAAACCCGCGTCGGTTACGGCAAATACATCGCCGGGACAAGTAATTGTTGGTGCGTTTGCATCTTCTACAATTATATCAAAACTACAGGTGACTACATTTCCACCACAATCTGTGGCTGTATAAGTAACGGTTGTCGTACCTGTCGGGAAGGTATCACCCGGATTCGCAGAACCTACAACCGTTACATCAGGACAGTTATCTGTTGGAACAGGTGCTATCCAGTTCACAACTGCCGTACATAAACCCGGATCGGTTGATACGATAATATCTGCCGGACAATTCAGGACAGGCGGTTCAGTATCTTCAACTGTTACATTAAAGCTGCATGTTACCACATTTCCGCCACAATCAGTTACGGTGTAAGTCACTATTGTAGTTCCCTTCGGGAAAATATCGCCCGGATTATGGGTACTTGTCAACACTGCATCAGGGCAGTTATCTACGGGCACAGGTGGCACCCAATTTACTGCTGCTTCGCAAACAGTCGGGTCTGTACCTACTGTAATATCAGCAGGACAAATAAGCGTTGGCAATTCGGTATCTTCAACAATTACATTAAAGCTGCATGTTGCAACATTGCCTGCTGCATCTGTCACTGTGTAAGTCACTGTGGTTGTACCCTTCGGGAAGGTGTCACCCGGATTCGCTGTGCCTGTCACCGTTACACCGGGGCAATTGTCACTACCTGCAGGAACGGTCCAATTCGCCGTAGCTTCGCATACACCCGGAGCAGTTGAAACTGTTACATCGGCAGGGCAAATAATTGTCGGCAATTCATTATCTTCTACAATTACATTAAATGTACAAGTAACTACATTTCCACCACAATCCGTAATTGTATAGGTTACTGCGGTTGTTCCGATTGGGAAGGTATCACCCGGATTCGCTGTGCTGGTGATGACTGCATCGGGGCAGTTATCACTTGCACCTGCACCTAATATTGGTGCTGTCCATGTAGCCACACCTTCGCAAGCACCCGGACTTGTGGAAACTATTACATCGGCAGGACAGGTAATTACAGGTGGCTCGGTATCTTCTACCGTTACATCAAAACTGCACGTTACCACATTTCCTCCACAATCCGTCACCGTGTAAGTAACAGTTGTTGTTCCTTTCGGGAAAATATCGCCCGGATTCGCAGTACTGGTAACTATCGCGTCAGGACAGTTGTCTGTAACTGTAGGTGCTGCCCAAGTTACCGCTGCTTCACATACACCTGCATCATTTCCTACTGTAATATCCGCAGGACATGTTATAACAGGTAATTCTTCATCATTTATTGTAATGGCAATTTCGCAAGTGGTCATATTTCCTCCTGCATCGGTTATTGTCCAAATGACAGGTGTCGTACCTTTCGGGAAGATTTCTCCTGCGAGTGTTGCCGTATTATTTATACTGTTGGTTAATGTAACACCCGGACAATTGGCACTTGAAGTGGGGTCAAATTCACCGCCTTGCGTAGTATATGTACATACGCCCGCATCTGTAGGGCGAATACCATTTATCGCCGAGCAATCTAATGGCTCCGGCACATCATCAATCACCGTAATATTGAAATCACAAGTTGCAGTATTTCCTGCTGCATCTGTTACTGTACAAGTAACGGTAGTTGTACCGAGTGGATAGGTATCACCCGAATTACTGGTACAAACAACTATTTCTCCCGGACAATTATCAGCACTTGTTACTGTCCAACTCACTACTGTCTCATCACAATCGGTAGATGCTGTAATGTCAGCAGGGCAAGTAATGGTTGGGGCTTCATCATCTACTACCGTCACATCAAAACTACAAGTTGCTGTGTTTCCTGCTGCGTCAGTTACGGTATAAGTCACTGTGGTCGTGCCAAGTGGGAAAGTATCACCTGAACTTGCTGTACTTGTTGCTGTTGTGCCCGGGCAATTATCCACTACAATTGGCGCAGCCCAAGTTGCTACTGCTTCACAAACTCCGGGGTCAGTACTAACAATAACATCAGGAGGACAAGTAATGGTCGGGGCTTCGGTATCATTTACCGTCACATCAAAACTGCATGTTGCTGTATTGCCTGCGGCATCCATAACGGTGTAACTAACTGTTGTTGTTCCTATTGGGAATGTCGCGCCTTGTGGTAATCCGCCTGTTTGGGAAACTGTTTCTCCCGGACAATTATCAGCAGTAGTTGGCGGGGGCCAATTCACAACCGCACCACATACACCCGGATTATTATCAATCACAATATCTAAAGGACAAGTAATCGTCGGGTCTTCGGTATCGTTCACCGTGACATCAAAGCTACAGGTGACTGTATTGCCTGCCGCATCTGTAACGGTGTAGGTAACAGTTGTTGTACCTAAAGGAAAAGTATCACCTGAATTGGCTGTGCTGGTTACAGTTTCACCCGGACAATTATCAGCCGCCGTTGGTACAGCCCAATTTACAACTGCCTCACATACACCTGCATCTGTATTTACTATGATGTCTGTCGGGCAGTTTACGATAGTTGGGTCTTCGGTATCATTCACCGTAACATCGAAACTACATGTCACTACATTTCCGCCACAATCTGTAACGGTATAAGTCACTGTGGTTGTCCCTACGGGAAAGGTTTCTCCCGGAGTATTCGTGCTTTCTACAAGCTCATCAGGGCAGTTGTCCGTAGGAACGGGCGGTGTCCATGTGACGACTGCACCACACACTCCGGGGTCGGTATCAACTATAATATCCGCAGGGCAGGTAATCACAGGGAGTTCTGTATCATTCACTATGACATCGAAGCCACAAGTGGTCGTATTGCCCGCTGCATCTGTCACTGCATACACAACTTCGGTTGTTCCTTTTAGAAATAAATCACCCGGATTGGCTGTGCTTGAGACCGTTGCGCCCGGACAATTATCATTCAATACAGGAGGCGTCCAATTGACAAATGCCGCACAAATACCTGCGTCCGTGCTAACGGTAACATCGGCAGGGCAATTCACGATTGTAGGTGCTTCATTGTCAACAACAGTAACATCATAATCGCATGTTGCTGTGTTGCCGTCTCTATCTGTGACGGTACACATAACTGTTGTTGTTCCTACCGGAAAAACATCACCTGACATCGCCGTACAAGAAACCGTCAGTTCATCAGGACATTCATCATTTATAACCGGATCCGGCAATGCAACAACTGCTTCGCAAGTTGCCGGGTCAACATTAACTATAATATCAGCAGGGCAAGTGATAGACGGATTTTCGTTTGCGCCCGGTTCAGGGATGGTAAAAGTCTGCGTGGCTGTATTGCCGACTGCATCGGTAACGGTAACTTGATATACACCATCTTCGACACACTGCAAGTCTTGACCACAAAAATTGGCAAAACCAATGGAGTAAGAACCTCCCGTGTTATCTGTCGCGTAGTAGATAAAATCAATCGAAGTCACACATGAAGGAAAAGTGATAATAAAACCACCTCTATCGCCCGTAGGAATTTGCGGGCATCCCATAGATTGCCATTCGTTGCCTCCCACATAGACCGGGCAAGCAGGGTCGGCAGTCGTATTGGTCAATGTAAAATCGGCTGCGGTGAGTGTAATCAACATACCATTTTCGTCCAGAGCATTGACGATAACAGCATCCGTATCATCAAGGTCATTGATAAAGACTTCGAGGTTACATACCGGTTCGCTAAAATCCCAGGTACGGGTGACATTGGCTGCGGGTCCTGCATTGCCATTCATCGTAACACCTGTACGTAAGGCTACCGTACCCGCTAACTGGCTATCGTTGATTTCGTTTTCGTCTACACATGCACCTCCCATCGGCATCGGTTCACTTACAGTGAGTATAGCACCTTGCACCATATACATTTGAGCATTAATAGCATCGGTGGTCGTAGTACATGTTGCTGCCGGAGGGCATCCTGCGCCGTTTTCAGGCGGGCAAGTTGTACCATCCAATGCAGAAAAATCAACATCGGCATCACAAGCAAGCGGTAAGCCGTTTTGTGTCCAATCGTAAGAATAAGGTGGTGTACCACCTGTTACGGTTAAGTCAATCAAGTTGTCTTCGCCGACAGGACATGTACAGTCTGTCGTAACAACCCCATCAACTGTAAGTGCTTGAGCTTGGACATTTCCAATGCTCGCAGCAAAAATCATTATTATTAAAGAGGCAAAATAATAATGACTGGTTTGGTTAAATTTTAGTTTGATACTTTGATTCTTCATGGATAAAGGTTTAGTTTATGAAGTAATTTTTCATAAAAAATAGTCCATTAAAATATAAAATATGTTTGTGTGTGTGCTTACAAAACAATAGTTGGTTACAGCAAGGATAGATGAATACGCAAGTGGGTGCAGGGGAATAGTGTGAGATTTAAGGATTATTCAAAATTATCTATATTAGATTTTATTCTGAAATAAATAATTCTAAATAGTCTCTTAAATTTTTAGTTATTTATGCGAGAAAACAGCTGTAAAAAAGAGTTAAAAACCCTAAGAAAAAGCTCTTTACATCACAAAAGTATGAAATACGAAGGTGTTTGTGTTGATTTTGAAATTATTTTTTTTCTTTATATATAAACTTAGGTTTTTGAATTCATTTTAATGATTTAACTAAATATATGATTGCAAATTAACATTTTTCAAATGTCAATGCAAGTAACAGTTTGGGGCATTTTTACAAATCAAAGATTCGGGAATTGGATTTCTTTCAAAAGAAAGGATATACTTTGAGTATGTTGCTTAGAGTTAAAAGCTGATAAAAACGTTGCATAAATAAAGGGTTGACAATAAATATTTTGTGTTCATATAAGTGGGTTTTTCATGCTATTGATTCTATGTTCTTCGTTATCTGTACTTTATAAGCGGTATAACGAAGAACATAGAATAATCAATATTTCTTACTCTGTATAATCCGGCGCACTGATTTCCGCCTTCGCAACGGAAGGTTGTACACAATCGTGCGGTGTCATATCAAAACGCTTGTTGGTAAAAAATCCGAGCGCATTAATATCAACAAAGGTCGCATCGCCATTATCGTGAATGCAAATACCTTCTGTTGTATCTCCGGCTAAAGCCTCTGAGATTACGCCATCATATAGGATATCGCGCATGTCACCATCAGGAAATTCGCTCATCAATGTCTGACCAATGTCGTTCGGATTGGCAGGATATTCCGTAGTACGTTGGAATTCATTATCGTGAATGTGAATATTGTATATGAATGGATCGTAATCACCATAATCAGGTACATTGAAATCAAAAGCATCCAAGGTAACCATACTAATGATGCCTAAACCCATTACATTATTATTGTGAATGCGATTATTAAACACCTCTACATCAGCAGAGGACAATAACATAATACCCGTTCCCGGAGGAATATCACGCACCGTACCTGCAAGTGCAAAATTTTCATGCGAATTGTCGTGTACATAATTGTCATAAACGCGGCACTGACGACCATTTGTTATCACCGTCAAATTCGGCAAATCAAATACCAAAATACCGCCTGTATTATTGCGTGCTTCGTTGTTGTAAACATCTGCTTCGATGCTATTTTCAATTTCGATACCCGCCACATTTTCTTCCACGAGGTTGTTGCGTACTACGATTTTTTCGCTTTGCCCTACGTATATACCCGCATCAGATGCACCGCGCACGTAGCAATTATCGACATATACATTTTTGCAAGCTACGGGATAGAGTGCGTAAGCTCCATTGTCGCCACTCACCGGACCTGTATAGACCGCACCGAGATTCACGAAACTAATGCCGTCACATTCTCTTGCCTTAATATTATCACCCTCTGCATCGGCGATTGTAAAATCGCGCATTAATAACCAATCGCAATTTGTAATCTGAAGCCCCTCTGCACCTGCCGTCTGATTGGCAAATGACAGTGTCGTCAAATCACGTCCGGCACCGCGTATCGTGACGCCATTTTTATTGTCAAGCGAAAGTGTATTTGTAAATTCAAACGTACCTGCCTCAAATTCAATGATGTCATCATCTTCCATCAAAATGAGTGCTTCTTGTACTTTCTCTTGATTGTCAGGAGCAGGTGAAAATTTCCAGACCGTAGGCTCGTCTATCACTTCGTCATCTTTATCACCACAACTTGACACCAAAAACATGGCTGCAAACAACATACATCCAATGAATAGTACTTGATTCTTAAATTTCATTATATTATCTATTTTGTTAGAGGCTGTTTAGAATTATTTTTTTGATGAATATGAAATGTATTTTTCGTTCAGATGAAGCTCATTTTGAGGATTACCCCGATAGCTATCGGGGAGCTACATGACGAAAAATAGCTGAAATATGGGCGGAAAAGACGTTCATATTCAC
>JAHDEO010000430.1 GCA_020628725.1 Saprospiraceae bacterium | reverse complement strand
AATTTGATTGCATAGAAACAACCCATATTTCGTAGGGATAGGGCATGCCCTATCCCTACGAAATATGGGTTGGCAATTCAATACTTTCTTCCTCAATCCACAAATTATTCTCCATTAAATGCTTCAATAACTGCAAAGCATCTTCCGTAAAAAGTAATTCGTCAACATCAATTTTCCATTCAAATTTGGCGGGCAGAAATTTCGGAGTTTTCGGAACTATTAATTGAATGTCCGGGAAATATTCGCGTTTGATACGTTGATAAATTCCAATACCTTCATTATCCCAATCACAGAGGTAATACATCGGAACTTGAGGCGCGGGAACGTAGGCGAGTTTAGCGGTGTTTTTTCCTCCGGCAAACCACAATTCAATAGCTTTCAATCGCGGTTTACGTAGCAAATTGTCATTTTCGCAGAGCAAAATCGCTTTAGGAGTTTTTGATTGAGAATGTAATACGTATAAAAATTGCTGGTCATGCTCATCGCGGCGCAGTGTTTTTAATTCCAATATTTTGAGAACCGCTTCAAGTAAATTCGTGCTTTTACTCAAGCGTTTTGAGTCATCAAAATAATGTGTGGAAATTTCTTTTTGAGAAAATGCACCATCAAGAATGGCATCTTTTTCTTCTTCAATTTTCAATAATTTTTCAAGGTCATTTTCTTTCAAATTAGTGGACACAAAATCATATCGAATGAGTAGCTTTTCAATGCGTTCAAATTTATTTAAACGTTTTTTCTCATAAAATTCATCAAAATAATCGGTCTTCTTCAATAGCTTCCCATCCGGCATGATATAACCCATTTCAACCAACCTTTTGATGTACGCATACTTCAAAATTTTGTCGGAAGCTGCGCCGTGCGTATAGATTTGATGTAGTTGCTGTAAGGTTTTCCAAGTCATGTAGTCGTTGCTTTTTCTTGGTCTTGCGTTTGTTGTTTGCCGTCCACCGTTTGCCGTTCACCGTTTACCGTCTCTATATAGTTATCCAAATCTACCCGTTCAAATTTATTCTTGAAAAAACTCATCGCCTTATAATTCAAATCTTTCGCTTCTTTACCGCGCACCAACATGTGCAAATACCACTCCTCATCCGTGTATGAACCAAAGGGTTTCGGTGTCATCGTCAGCAATTGATAATTAAATTGCTTGGCGATTTCAGGGAAGATATTAAAATTCGTATCATCTATATTCGACAGTTCTTCAATGATTATGAAGCGAACGCCCTTGCGGTCGCGGTCTTTTGGATTTTGCACGATAGAAAGTCTGCCGATACATAGCAAAGCGAGTGCGGTGTAGGATTGACCACCACTACCGGAGTTGGTTTTGCCTTCATCGTCTTCCATTTTAATGCTGAGATGAAAGTAAAATTTCGGGTTCAACAGGTCGGAGGGCGTGCAATTGACGGCACTGTAAAACTGCCGTGCAATATTCTGAATCAGGCTGTCGGGCGTGTTATCTTCGTCGGGCATGTGGTCGATTTGCGTGAAAAGGTCGGCACCGTATTGATGCACACGCGCCTTCTTTTTCATGCGTTCAATCCAGTCGATATTGATGTCTTGACGCGGATTAAATTCGATTTTAAAACTGTAATTATTACTCACTTTTCGGGATTTGAAAAATAGATTGAGCCGATGAATCGTGGTATGAAAATCGTTGTATTGCTTTTCCACCTTATCAAATACCTGCACCAAAATCTTCATCTGCAAATCTCCGAAATTCTTCCGTGCTTCATTGAGTCGTTCCAACTCTTGCGTAAGTCCTTCCAAGCCGACTTTGCCACATAGAATATCGAGTAATGTATAAAAATTATAATTCGACTCGCCTTTTTCATAGAGTTCGGGGTGGCGTTTTTCGGCTTTGGTGTCTTCGTATTTATTGGCGATATTGGAAAACATACGCCTGTAATTTTCGCCCAAACGACGCGCTTCGTCTTCCAATTCGCTGATAGTCAATTCGTCTAAATCGCTTATTTTCAATAAACTATCAAATGTTTCATTCGTTTCTGTATGTAAGCGACTTTTAGCTTTCTGGAATAATGCTTCGGTTGTTTCTTTTTCTTTTCTTAGGGTTTCCTTGATGGCATTGGCGGTGTCAAAAATATTTTTTTGCTTATCGTATTGACGCTCCAAACGTATATTTTCTTGTTCAAATACTTTTAAATCAGATTTGTTTTCATCCCGTTGAATTTTGAGTTGCTCGGTATCTTTTTGTTGGAAAGCCGAAAGTTCGGGCGATTCAGGCGGGGCAATATCCGACTTTAGGCGGGTGATTTCGAGTTGTGCGGTGGTGAGGGCTTCCTTATTCTGCTTTAATTCGCCTTCAAACAAACGTCGCTGACTCACCAAAGTATCCATGCGTTGTTCGAGCGTGACGAGGGCTTTTTGTTTTTGTTCCAATTCAGCGAAAGCGTCAAAATTATTTTCTACAAATAAAACATTAGCTTTTGTAAGCAATTCATTATGAGCGAATTGTTCGATATTTTTTCTGTTTTTATAAATTTCAACCAACTCATGATTCAAACCGATTTCTTGCAAAGCATCATTCAAACGGGTGATGTTATTTTCCTCTTTTTGTAAGGCATTGAGTTGGTTTTCAATCTCCGTTTTTCCGCGTTCGATGGCTGCTTTTAGTTTTTTACCATCATCAAAAATCTGCTGTTTAATGTAGGGGATAAACTGTCGCAAATTTCCTAAACGCAACCAAACCCCATCTTTTTCTTCTTCAAAATCATTCAACAAATCAGCAGGTTTCAATGTGAATTTTGCGCCGCGTTCTGCACCGATTTTTTTCACAAAAACCTCTCTAAAATTCATCAAAACCGTCTCTTGTGCGAGTGTCAAAGGTTGCTTTCGTTTTAATGCCCAATGGAACAAGGAATCGGGATTATTACCTTGATAGAGATTCAATAATTCATTCAGATTATCGCTTTCTGTACGAATCTCCCGAAGCCGCTGCATATAAAAATCATATGCCTCCCGAAAATTTTCTGCCCATTTAGATTGCTCAAAATCAGCGTATTGCGGTAGATTTTGTAAACGACGAAGACGTTTGACTTGTTCGGTAGCTTGCTCTTGATGCTCGTATTGTTCCGTGATTTTTTCGGGAGTTTCGTAGGCATCCACCAAAGGGTTGAGCCGCTTCAATCGCTCTGTAAAATCGCGGTCTTTATCGCGTTTTTCGCGTAGGCGTTGGATATTTTCAGGCGTGGCATCCGACTGTTGTTCCTCCAATCGTGTGCGGATGATATTGCAGATTTCGCGTTGTTCGAGCAGCTTAGAGTAGTAATCTGCTTGGTTGGTTGTCAGTTCATTTTGCGCCGAAGTGTATTGGTCGTAAGCACTGTTGAGGCGTTGTTGATTATCGTCGTGCGCCTTACGTGCGTGTAGGAATCGCTCGGAAGTAAAGAGCGCATTTTTAATCAAAAAATCAGTATTAACCCGATGAAAATTATCGTGTCGCCCACGCAATTCGGTGAGGTATTTTTGCTTTTCTTCAAGGGCTAAAATCTCATTTCGGGCGCGATTATACTCGCGGATGTAGGTGCTGAGATGGTCTTTTTCACGTTCAAATGAGAGGTGAATATCGTCATTATCTTCAAATAAAAAATCCTGTAAACTTTTTGATTTTTTGATGTCCAGAGTCTTGGCGCGAGAGAAGGATTGAAGAACTTTTGCGTAGGATTTCAGATTGGTTTCTTTGGTCAGGTCAATCGGTACGACTTGGTTTTTATACAGCAAATCATAATAGTCATTGACCCCTGCTTTGTTTTGAAAATCTTTGAGGTGAATGTCATAATTTTCCAACAAGTGACGACCCAATTCCTGCAAATCCATGATACGCCCGTCGGCTTTCATAAAATCGCTGCTTTTCAAGGGCTTAGGGAAGGTTTTAAAAAGATTTCGACGTTCAAAATTCGGGCTTTTTTGTATGATAAACGGGCGCACAGGCGAGCGCGATTTACTCGGAATGACGACACCCATGACAATAAATTGCCCCTTCGATTTTTCGATATTCAGGAAGGCAAAAGCATGACTTATCCAAGTTCGTTCCAATGGAATTGTCTCAATTTTTCGCTCGCCCATCCCGTCTGTTCCCGGCTTCCATTCATCCCGTAGCGGTACAAAAATCAACTGCAATAAATCCGCAATAACGGACTTACCGAGACCATTATTTCCCGTGAAATCCGTCCGCAAATGATGCAGCAAAAAATCCGCATTATTATGATTGCGAACACCTACGGTAGAAAGAGAATATATTTTTGGATAATTTATCATTAATTTTGAATGAATGAATTTTGAATTTTGAATGAATGAGTGTATTCAAAATTTACTCATTCAAAATTCAAAATTAAATCTAAAACAACTCAAAAGTCGTATCAAGTACGTCTATATTTTCAATGACATCAGCGTAAAGACGACTGATGCGCTCGATAGCGGGCAATATTTCAAAATGCACCGAATCGCGGTCAATAATATGCACCCAACCCAAGCGTTGAAAGGCTTGAAGTGTGCGGATGACTTTGCTTTTTACGCCGTCTTCTTCATTGGGTGTGTAGTTTTTTTTGTGTTTGCCATAGAGCAGTGTGAGCCAATACCCTTTGTGTTCGCTTTCTTTGAAAATCATTTCTAAATCACTCCATTTCAATTGTTTATCTTCAAAGAATTTTTCTTTATACAAATTTAAAAGTAAAATAGCGAACAGGATTTTTTCGGCTTCGAGTTCTCGGTAGCGATTGTCTTTGCCGAGTTTGCCGCGACTGTCTTCGAGGAAGTCAAGGTAATAAAAAACATTCCGGTCGCTGCTATCACGCACAAGTCGGATTTTGAATAATTCGAGGTAATAATCCTTCAAACCTCTATCGTAATATTCATCCAAAAATACGAATAATTTATGGTCACTCCCGTAATCCTGAATGTGTCTTCCTTGTTTCAATGCAATATCCGCATCGGCAAAATGCTTTCGCGCGAGGTCGGCACTCAGGAATCCGTATGGTGTATAATCATTTTCCATAATGTCAGATTTTTATGTCGGGTTTTTTGCGGAATTTGTTGGAGTTCGATGCGTTTTTCTTCTGAATTATTACAGGTTTCGATAAGTCCGAAGCAGACCTTTATCGGTACTTCAAGATTACCCTCTGCTTTGGCGATTTTATCAAACCATTCTGTATAATCAATGTCTTTTTCAGTGTGCAATACACGCTCCATTTTATTCATCCAATGGGCAGTTTGCTCTTGATTTTTAAGCATTTGCAGGTTTCTTTGTCTTTCACGTTCGGCGTGTTCGGGGTCTTGGTCGGGTAGGGTAGGGGTGTCGCTGTTTTCTACTTGAAAATCAATGCGTGGTACTGCCTGAAATCGCGTTTGTAGGTAAGGCAACTGTTGTGTGGGGATGTTTTGGTCGAGGATGATTTGCCCTTGTTCATGCTTGGCGGTTTTAAGCATATATTGAAGGAGCCGTTCGATTTTTACCTTGAATTGCTGCTTGTGTTTGAGGGTGTCGAGCAGGTTGCGGAGGCGTTTGGAAGCGAGTTGGATGCGCTCATTGATGGACAAAATACGTCGGTCGATATTGCTGAAAAAATTCTCAAAGGCGCGTTGGATGTGATCATATACCTCAAAACTTTCCTCCGTTTCCGAAAATTGCCCTTTCACACTCTGTATTTTTTGCCATGTTTCATCCTTAAAATCAATCGTATTGAGAATGCCGATGGTTTGTTTTTCGAGTGCATCGAAGATGTCTAAGAAATCATTGATCAAATCTTTAGGATTTTCGACATCGGGTTTGAGGAGTTGACGCAGTTCGTTGATACGGTCTTCAATATTTTTTTGCAGAATTTCGATATGAGAAAGAATATCGTTTTTAGCCGAAATAAAATTATTGTCGTACCAAAATTTGAAGGTATCAATATTTTCTAAATCTGTATCGGTAAGTGCAAGAGTTCGTTTGAAGGTGTGGATAAGCGCAAGGCGTTTGATTTGCGGTTGGAGTTGTTCGATGACGAGTTTGCACAAGTTTTCCGCAAAAATCGTCAAGTGAATACGATATTCATTTTTGTAGGGAATGGTGCGATAATAAAAATTACTGATTTTACGAGAAAGCAATTCCTTCTGAATCGCTTTGGGATTTTCCAATAAATCCAAGACATCATCCAACGTATCATCAAAATCCCGTTTGGTAAATTCATGCTCTATCAAGCCATCCTGCGTCTTTTGATACAACCAAACCACCAACAGCAAAGCCTCCTGACTTTGTGGTAAAATCTCGGCATAACTTTGTGCAACTGATATGTATAGGTCGTTATTCAAGCAGTAATTTTTTGATTATT
>JAHDEO010000429.1 GCA_020628725.1 Saprospiraceae bacterium | reverse complement strand
CGCCCGATACGCCCGTAGTGATGATTTCAGGACACGGCAATATCGAGACAGCAGTGGAAGCTGTTAAGAAAGGTGCGTTTGATTATATCTCAAAGCCACCGGATTTGAATCGCCTATTGATTACGATTCGTAATGCGATGGATAAGTCGAGCCTCATCACCGAAACGAAGGTCTTGAAACGCCGCGTGGCAAAATCCAAGACGCAGGATATGGTCGGTGCATCGGCAGGCATTCAGAAGATAAAAGACACCATTGAGCGTGTAGGACCGACGGAAGCGCGGGTTTTGATTACCGGTCCAAATGGTACGGGTAAGGAGTTGGTAGCGCGTTGGTTACATGCAAAGAGCAATCGTTCGAGTGCGCCTATTATTGAGGTGAACTGTGCTGCGATTCCTTCCGAACTCATCGAAAGTGAGTTATTTGGACACGAAAAAGGTGCGTTTACGTCTGCACACAAGCAGCGTATTGGTAAATTTGAGCAAGCCAATGGCGGTACACTTTTCTTGGACGAAATAGGCGATATGAGCCTCTCGGCACAAGCGAAAGTGTTGCGTGCATTGCAGGAAAATAAAATCACCCGCGTTGGTGGCGACAAGGAAATTAAAGTGGATGTTCGTGTAGTCGCAGCAACGAATAAGGATTTGCGCCGCGAGATTGCTGAGAAGAAATTCCGTGAGGATTTGTACCATCGTTTGGCGGTGATTATCATAGAAGTGCCACCGTTGAATGAGCGTTTGGATGATATTCCGTTATTGGCAGAACATTTCATTGGAGGTATTTGTGGAGAATATGGTATTTCGCCTAAGAAAATCACACCAAAGGCACTCAAAGCACTTCAGGATGTGAATTGGACGGGAAATATCCGCGAACTTCGCAATGTCATCGAACGACTTATTATCCTGAGTGACAAGGAGATAACCGAACAAAATGTACTTGACTACGTAAAACCGAGTAGTGCCAACAAGGACGCATTAAAGGAACTTTTTACTCGTTTTGACGATTTTGGCGAATTGAAAGACCATCTTAAAAAGGAATACGAGGCATTTAGAAAATAATTATTCGAAAGGATAGGAACGCGGATTTAATGGATTGCACGGATTTTCTTAAATCTGTCAAATCCGCTAAATCCGTTTTCCATTTCACGTTAATTTTATAATGGACATACTCCTCAAATTTTTCGATTTAATCCTCATCACTATTGCCGTGCTGATAGCTTACCATTTGAGTGCTGTTTTCAAGAAAATGGGTACCAGTACCATTGATGAGATTAATGAAGATGAAGAAAATGAGGAAGATATGCTGAATGAAAAAGAGAGTCGAGTGCTCAATTATATCGGTATATTTTTATTCTTGCTGGTTGGGGTTGTACTTTGGTCATTGCAAGCAATAGCCGTCGGAAAAGTCGCTCGTGAAATTACAGGATACGCAATTCCTGCTTGGTTGTGTTTTCTTTTGATGTACTTTTTCTTCATCCGATTTCCTTTCGGAATGGGAAACAAAAGTGTCAAGCGGTCATTCAATTTTCAGGCTGCGCCCGAAAAAATCCTTTTCTTTTTGGTGATTATGACATTCTATATCTTGGCAATTTGCTGTTACGACAGCTTACCCGGATTTATGAAATGGCATCTCCATATTTTAACTGAATAACGAGAAATTTTTAAGCCATACAATTCCAAACGTTAATCAAACGTTAATAGCCTCGAACATTTAAAACGCCATTCATGCGATATTTTCAGTATTTTATTTTGACCCTAATTATTTTCTTTTTTGTTGTGTCGGGCTGCCGTAAAGAGAGCTTTACGGAAGATGCGAGTGACAAGCTCGAATTTTCGGTAGATACCTTGCGCTTTGATACCGTTTTTGCAGCGCGTGGCTCGGCTACTCGCGCCATCAAGGTATTTAATCGACACAATCAATCCATCAAAATTGATGAGATTGATTTAGGTGAAAATTCTTTTTATCGTATGAATGTGGACGGTACGCCCACTGCACGCATACAAGATGTCGAAATCGCCCCGAACGACAGCCTCTATATTTTTACGGAGGTCGAAATTGACCCGACAAATACTGCGAATCCCTTTATTGTACTGGATTCCATACGCTTCGAGACGAATGGTAATACACAATATGTGTGGCTCGAATCCTTTGGACAAGATGCCGTTTATGTCGGCGAATCGTATCGTCTGGCAGGCTTACTGTGCAATGGTGGGACAGTCACTTGGGAGGATCCTCGTCCTTATGTCGTCTTGGGATTTTTGTTGGTCGATGGCTGTGATTTGATTATCAATCCGGGCGTGGATGTACATTTTCAAGGAGGTACGACACGCGATACACTCGATGGTATCGCCCTCACATTGCCCAATGGAACGATGTATCTCACCAACACCGCAAGCATAGATGTACGCGGCGAATTGGGCAATCCGGTACGCTTCTCAACGGATAGAATTGAACCTGAATTCGAAGATGTACCGGGACAATGGGGAACGATTTGGATGTCGCCGGGTAGTCGTGGCAATAAGATGAATTATGCAGAAATACGCAATGCCGCGATAGGTGTGCGCGTAGATTCAGCCGCCGATTTGAGGATTGATAATTCGACGATTTATGAGACTTCTTCTTCAGCGATATTGGGTATTCATGCCGATATTTCGGGTACAAATAATTTGATTTTCGATATTAGCATCAATGATTTGCAGTTTGAATATGGTGGAAATTACCATTTTACACATTGTACATTTGCTAATGAAACGAATAATCGTTTCCTCTCCCACTCCGACCCTGTATTGCGAATGAGCAATTATTTTGTACCGGGCGTAGATGGAGAAGGCAATGCCATCATCTGGGAAAATGACCTCAATGCCACCTTTGAAAATTGTATTTTCTACGGTACACGTCCTGATGAAATTCTACTGGACGATCCGGAGGAAGTGACTGCCGCCTTTAATTATACCTTCAATCATTGTCTGATAAAAAAGGATACGCTCAATACGGATTTACCTAATTACAATAATTCTGTTTTCGTAGAAAGCTCGGATGAATTTGGTTTCTTGGATTCCCCTGAATTTGATTATCGACTCGATACTATCATCAATCCTGCCGTCAATGCAGGGGCTAACCTAACAATACCCGTTCCTACTGATTTAGACGGTATGATACGTGATGGAATGCCCGATATTGGGGCATATGAATTTCAGGAGTAACTTATCCCTCCAATTTAAATCTTACAGGCAAATTAAATTGCACTCGCACAGGCTTATCACGCTGATAGCCGGGAATCCATCGAGGCATAGAATTAACGATATCAAGGGCGGCATCACCACAGCCGCCTTTTACATCGCGTAGTATTTTTTGTCCGCTAATACTGCCGTCTTTTTCCACGATAAATTGCACGACAGCCATCCCTTCGATGTCATGCACACGAGCGAGTTGAGGATATTTTATATTGCGGTAAACGTATTCTAATAATTTCCTTTCGGCGCATCTCTTTTTCTCTTTATCCGTTCCTGCTTCGTCTTCGCAGCCCGGAAAACGCGGCATTCGCTCCACTATTTTGAATTCTTCTTTGGAGTCCGGTGCTTTGACTTTGGAGTATCTTTCTACATTTTTTGTGAGTTCTCCATTAAAATAAGCATCCAATTCATAACTCTCCCGACTTCCCAACATAATGCTGTCTATATCACCTGTATACAAGTAAATACTGTCCTTATTGACGACATCAATTCTATCATAAATAAACGGCGCAATCGTTTCATTATTCATGTCAATTACACCTCTTTTCTTATTTTTTGTAGCAACAAAAAGCATATCTTCTTCAATGATAATGTAACCGTAATTCGCCGGAATAATCTCTTTACCTTCTGTATCTATCACACCTGCAGCATCACCTTTTTTCATGTGAATTAAGCCTTCATCACAACCGTAAAAGCCCGTCGCACCGCCACCGTTTACCAACTTTCCTTTTCCATCATAAAGGTCAATTGTATTTATAGTTTCTGCCTTATACAATACCGTACCACAGCTTTTATCATAATTCAAAGGCTTAATATAAATGTATTTTCCGCCCGGAATAATTGTATTTCCACTACCGTCCACTAAGCTACAATAAGACTCTTTGGCAATGACTTGATTCCCATGTTGGTCTATCGGAAATGTGTAATTATAATTCAATACATTGGGAATTATAGGCGTACATGATAACGAAAAAAGGAAAAGACCAAAGCCCAACCAAAGAATGATTTTACAATTTTTCATTTGCTAATTTGTAATAATCTGAATTTTAGAATTATAAATCGCGTAAAAAGCTAACACATTGTTTCACAAGCTCTTGGCTATGTCCAGGCAATTGCGAATCGTTGAAAGGATGACTACCTCCAAAGACGTGATTTGCCCCTTCGATAATGTACATTTTCGCATCCTTTTTCCATGAATGCAATTGCTCCGCAGCAAAGACAGGCACAGCAGGATCGTCACTGCCATGTAGAATGAGTAAAGGCTTATCCAATTGCGTTAAAGCCGCTTGCACATCCAACCAATCTTTATTTTCTATCGTGCTTTCGTACAACTGAAAATAAAGCGGCATCTGCTGCTTGGTGCGTCCGTTGAGGATATTCCATACGCCATCTTTTCGCCATTGTTCGATGAGTTGCTCGTTGTACCAATAATCCAACTGATGTACCGAAGCCCATGTGATGACACTCGTAATACGCTCATCACGCAAGCCTTTCAAAATCGCAATCGGTCCGCCTCGACTATGCCCTATTACCGTGATTTTTGTGCTATCAATTTCCGTTTCAGGAATATCTTTTTGCTCAAATAACCAATCCGTCACTACGCCAATATCTACGATTTCTTTCATGTAGTTATTTTGCCCAAACGCCTCTAAATCAGCAAAATCCAATGGCTTTTCAATCGTCACACCATTATGCGAAAAATTAAATTTGACAAATACAAAACCCGCCTTCGCAAAAGCCTCTCCTATCGCTTCCCAATGCCCCCAATCCTTGAAGCCCTTGAAGCCGTGAGCAAAGACAATAATCGGTTTTCGTTCACCGGTTTCCGTAAAAACTACATCCAATGCAAACGGACGATTCGCAGCACCATTAAGAATGATATTATTGATTTTTACCATAAAAAAAACACATTAAACTACGAATTACTAACTCGCAACCCGTAACCCGTAACCCGATTATTTAGCAAAACTCTGAATCCAATAATTAGGCGTGCCTGCAACCGTACCAATTTCGTAGCAAGCCACATATTTCCAAGTTGGATTGAGTAAAGCGCGACGATGACCGTAGCCGGGAATACCCGCATCTACCAAGAGCAACATTAAGGACTCTTTGACATCCTCCGGTCCGCCCACTAGATTTTCATTACCATCTTCGAGCGAAGGATCATCGCGAGTGATTCTATCCCAGGGATACGAACCATCAAGAGCGACATACGAGGGCGCATCGTTGGTGAGAATTTCCATGCCGTGTTTTTGAGCGGTTTTGTGTAGCGTGAGGCGCGGCTGGAGCGTAGCCATTGGCGATGTAATCTGCAATTCACGAATAAGGTCGTCGATAGCACGAAGTTGTTCTTTGGCATAGTTAGCGTCAGAAAATTCCGTATTTTTGATTTGCTCGCGATAGGCTTGCACCTCTTGCACATACGCACGCGGATTGGTACGCACGAGGTTGATTTCTTTAATCATCTGTCGCGCTCGTTCACTCATAAACGCTGCATCTTGTGCCGTATCAATACTGCGTGTCGTGATAGCAGGTGCTTCATTACCTTTCGGCTTCGGCAACTCCGAAGAAGGTACACGCGTCACTGTCTCAAATCTCGTCGAAGGCAATCCCGGCGTAGTCTGCGTAGGTGTCGTTCGCGGCGTCTCTGGTACATCAATATTCGGCTGTCCATCATAATCTTGATGCCTGTTGACAGACGTTTTTACTTTACCATCGGCATCTTCGTATATCGTTGTCTCCGTGACTACCACCGTGCCATCGGGCAAAACTTCCGTCTTAGTGCTTGTCTTTTTCACATTCTTGGGTTCGGTCGGTGCTTGATTGGTTTTAGAAATAGGTGTCCGTTTTGTTTTTTTCGGTACTACACCGCATCCCGCCATGAGCAAGATGGAAAACGCGAAGAAAATAGATGATATTTTTTTCATATTCTTTTAAATGTGGCTAACTCATATACGATGTATGAATTAATATACAATGTCGTTGCAATGATTGAGTATGCAATATACATCATATTTCATACATCATAATTCATATTTTTGTTAAAAATCAACGTGAAGCGCAACGCACGCAGCGCGAACTTTCAGGCATCAACATAAT
>JAHDEO010000013.1:14865-35556 GCA_020628725.1 Saprospiraceae bacterium | reverse complement strand
GATTTTGACAAAACAAAGTTAAAAACTCTCTTTTTTAGTTACGCCCACCCCTCAAATAAAATAATTCAACATTCACTCATTCAACATTCAGAATTAATATGAAAAAAACTATTGTTCTATCACTCGTTTTAATCTTTGCTTTAATGTCTGCACTTACTGTTGCAGCGCAAACGAAACGCAATTATGTACTCGAAACGCGTAATGTCGATAATTTTGATGAAATAGACATTAACGGTGGGTTTACGGTTCATTTAATGGCTTGCGAAGATCCCTTTCTTGAAATCGAAGCCCACAAAGATGACGTAGATAATGTAAAAGTCAGCGTCAGAAGCGGACGTTTATACGTTAGCCAAAGAAATAAAGTGAAAAAGATAAAGCCGATTACTTTACATATTGGTGTTCAGGAACTTGATAAGATAATTTTGCAGGGAGGTATCAATCTTACTTCTGATATTCCTTTGGAATCTCGAAATCTGGATTTGGACGTAGCGGGTGGTATCAATATCGATTTGGAGGTCAATACCAACTACCTGAATATAGAAGCAGAAGGCGGTGTGAATATCGCTATCTGCGGTGTGACGGATAAGGCAGATGTAGAACTCATTGGCGCAGGAAACCTTAATGCTTTTTGTCTTGCAGTTGATGAAATGGATTTAGATATCGAAGGCGCAGGAAAAGCTAATGTGAACGTAATCAATAATTTAGAGATTTCTGCTGAAGGTGTCGCGACGGTAAGATATAAAGGTAATCCCGAAGTTGAAAAAGACGTACAAGGCATCGCTTCTGTAAGAAGAGTTGACTGATGAATTGACGAGTTGTTGAGTTGATGTGAGGAAAAATTTTCGACAACTCAAGAACTCGTCAATCCGACAACTCGTCGAGACTCCACGCTTGTGGCTTATCATCAAAACCTTGTTTCATATACGCCCAAGTTGCCCTGAAATAATCTGAATGCCGATAATTGTTCAATGCAGCTTCATCGTCCCATTTGCTGATAGTGAAGAAGATGCGTGGGTCTTTTTTGTCTTGAAATAAATTGACGTCATGACAACCCGGCATGGTCAAGATTTTCTCTTTTCTCGAAGGAAATTTTTCGATAAATTCAGCAATTCTTTCCGGTTTTAAAGTCAATTTTACAATTCGTTTCATAATAAAAACACCGTAGCATAATGCGTCTCGCTTGTGCATGTAGTACGCGGGCGCAAGCCGGAGGCGTTACGCTACGTCGTGAAAATCAATCTGTATGGTATCGTCCACATTCAGTCCCAACATACTCGCTGCACGTCCCATATTAATGGCAATTTCGAGATAATCAGCGGAATTAAATAGACACAAGGTATCACCAATCGCTACATCACTATAATGCGTGCTCATGGTCTGAATTGGGTCATAACGTTTGAAAAATAACGAAAACTCACGCCCATTCTGCACATGTTCAAACAAGCCTTTTTTGATATTTAAAACGACATTACCATAATTGTCCAAATGAATGACTGAACCACGTATTTGTGATTGACTGACAACGGGTTGTAAGGTGATTCGTTGGGTAGGACTGTCGATTTTTTTACCAATTTTTGAAAAAGGTTTTTCGGATAAAATGTGGGCGAGTGCTTTAGCAAAAATTTCCCCTAATGGAAATGTACTGCTATTTTTACTGGCAATAGCGTATTGTTTTTCCGGCATTGGATTGAAAATGAGCGAAAACAAACCATTATCCGGTCCGATGAAATAATGCCCGTCTTTTTCGAGTGCGACAAATTGCTTTTTTTCGTTATAAAAATTATCAACATTAATCATGTGAATCGTTCCTGTCGGAAAATTCGCATATGCATTACCTAACACAAACGACGCCTCTACAATATTATACGGCTCAATTCGATGCGAAATATCGACGATATTCAACAACGGATTGACCTGCAATAATGCGCCCTTTATCATTCCGGCGTAATAGTCGCGTTCACCCAAATCCGTCGTAAGTGTTACTATCATCGTTATAAATTCCAAACGTAACACGGACATTCCTGTCCGTATCACATGAAGCACAGACAGGAATGTCTGTGTTACGAAGCAAATGTACGGAAGTTTAATATTAAGTTGAAGTCCAAGTTGAAGTTTAACTTGATTTGCAGTTGAGATTGATTTGCTTTGGAAGTCTCGCCTTGCTTAATTACTTTTGTCACATCAAAATAGTCCATAGTCGATGGTCGGTAGTCCATTGACAATACACATTTCAACTATGGACTACAGACTATGGACTATCGACTTCAAAAAATAACATATTATGAAGCCATTTCAGGCAAATCTTATAAACGCGGTTATCCTTATTGGTTTGGGATTATGGGGGTATTTTAGTAGCGTAAGCCCTTCACCCACAGCACTTATTGCGCCCATTTCAGGTGTGCTATTACTATTAATGACATCCGGTATTCGTAAGGAAAATAAAGTTATCGCACACATCGCGGTCGTATTGACATTACTCCTTTTTGTTGCTCTATTTATGCCATTGATGCGCCAGACAGGATTGCCAAAAATGCGTATCGGTATCATGATGTTCAGTTGCTTAGTAGCACTGGCGGTATTTATCAAAAGCTTTATTGACGCAAGAAAAGCGAAGGCGTAGCGTAGTGATTAGTGACTGGTTAATTAGTGATTAGTTGGCTTCTAATCACCAGTCACTAATCACCAATCACTAAATTATGCGATACTATATTCCACTGATTTTTATTGTTATTATTTGTGCTTCGTGCTTGCCCGAAGAGAAGGGAAATATCATCAATTTCTCTTTGAATGACGAGGCGGTACAAGAGATTTTTCGTTTGCAAGATGAACGAAAAGCTGCTGAATTATTGCCTTATGCTGATGAGGTAGATGCGACTTACCGCTATGCGACAGCACAAGCATTGGCATCGGTGCAAGATACGACTGCTGTGCCTACACTCTCGCGTATGTTGCGTGATACAAGTGCGGAAGTGCGCTACATGGCAGCGTATGCGTTGGGACAAACGGCTTCCGAAATATCGGTGGATAGTTTGATAATTGCTTTTGGAAAAGAGCCATCGCGATGGGTGCAATCGGCTATTCTTGAAGCTGTCGGTAAATCGGGTAAGGAAAAGCACCTGCGACAAATCAGTGGTGTGCGGACTTACACACCGAAAGACACCTTATTATTAGAAGGACAGGCACGAGCAATTTATCGCTTTATGAATCGCGGCATCACTACACCTGAAGGCACAACGCGCATGATTGAATTGCTCCAACAAGCTACACCAAATTCAGTGCGGCAGGTGGCAGGCGATTATTTGAGAAGGGGAAAGGATATTAAATTGGATAAATATGAAGGCGAGTTGATTGATGTTTTTGAAAAAGAAAATGCACCGAATGTACGCATGTTCGTCGCATCTGCGCTTGGTAAAACGGAAGGCACGGCAGCGCGGGATACCTTGATAAGTGCTTTTACAGGGGAGCGTGATTATCGCGTTAAAATCAATATAATCAGGGCTTTACGCGATGCAAATTATCCGGCGGTACGTACGATGATGTTGGAAGCAGTAGAAGATACTAATCCAAAAGTAGCGTACACTGCCGCCCAGTATCTCCGAAGTAAAGCCCCAGGAACTGAAGCCAAATTACTCGGCGAATTGGCGAATAATGTCTCACATTGGCGTGTCAAATCTGAGCTTCGTGCAGCAGCACTCGGACGCACCGACTTGAGTTATGCCAATACCCGTAATCAACTCAGTGACACCATAAAAATCGCCTACGAAGATTCCAGAAACCCTTATGAAAAGGGCGCGCTCCTTGAAGCTCTCGCCGAACATGCGCCCAATCACACCTATATTACAGAAGCAATTTTTGACTCGGCAGCTACGGCTGTTACAAAGAGTTACGGCATACAAGCATTGGCAAATCTCCGCAGTCGAGATGACTTCAATAAACTCGCCGGTTGGAAATCAGACGAAGTAAAGAAAACCCTTGCGAGTACTTTCCAACGCGCTATCGAAACCGGCGATGTAGCCTTGATAGCTACTACCGCAGGCGTCCTCCGCAACCCGAAACTCAATATGCGACGCGAATATGCCGGAGCAGGTTTTATGACCGAAGCCTTGAAAAAAATGCAACTTCCACGCGATATAGAAGCTTATAATGAACTACGCCGCACGCTGAATTATTTCAGAGGCGAAGATACGGAACGCGGTATTTTACCTTTGAAACATAATCATCCGATTGATTGGTCGATATTGGAGGATTTATCCGAAAATTCTACGGCAACTATCCAAACAAAACGTGGTGCGATTGAACTGGATTTGCTGGTGAATGATGCGCCCGGCTCAGTAGCCAACTTTGTGAAATTAGCACAAGATGGCTTTTTTGATGGCAAAAATTTTCATCGTATCGTACCGAATTTTGTCGCGCAAGGCGGTTGCCCGCGTGGAGACGGGTGGGGGAGTTTGCCCTATTCGATTCGCTCGGAATTGGGACCGAATTATTATGATGATGAAGGCTATGTAGGTATGGCTTCTGCCGGAAAAGATACGGAGTGTACGCAGTGGTTTATCACACATTCGCCTACGGCGCACTTGGATGGGCGATATACGATTTTTGGAAAAGTAACCAATGGGATGGATGTGGTGCATCAGTTGGAGATTGGGGATTTGATTGAGTCGGTGAAGATAAATTAGTCTGTAGTGGATAGTCCGTAGTTTATAGAGGAAATAAAACGGGATATTCGCTTTGCGAATATCCCGTTTTATTTCCTTAATTTGTAACCCGCTTACACCATCGCCCCAGCATTCATCAACTCCTCAATCTCCTCCACTTCCACAGGAATATTCTCCATCAAATTAACGGGACCATTTTCAGTAATCAAAATATCATCCTCAATACGAATACCTAAATCCTCATCAGGAATGTAGATACCCGGCTCACAAGTAAAGACCATACCTACTTGAAAATCAGCATATCGTTCCATAATATCGTGTACATCCAAGCCCAAATGATGTGATGTACCATGCATAAAATATTTCTTATAAAGCGGCGCATCCGGGTCTTGTTTGGCGACTTCATGTTTGTCGAGCAAGCCGAGTTTGATGAGTTCATGCTCCATTACTTTGCCGACTTCTTTGTGGTAGGCTTCGAGATTGGTGCCGGGGCGCAGCATATTGGTCGCTTCTTTTTTAACGTGTAAAACCGCATTATAAACAGCACGTTGTCTATCCGTATATGTACCGCTTATCGGAATCGAACGCGATAAATCTGCCGTGTAATTGGCATACTCCGCACCGAAATCCATGAGCATCACATCGCCGGGTTTACACTGTTGGTTGTTATCTATGTAATGCAGGACACAGGCACTTGCGCCACTTGCGATGATGGGTGTGTAGCCATGCCCTGTAGCCCGTCGGCGGAGAAATTCATGCGTGATTTCTGCCTCCACTTCATACTCCCATACACCGGGTTTTGTAAATTCCAACACCCGACGAAAAGCTGCCTCTGTAATCGCACAACACTTCCGTAAAACCGCCACTTCAAGGTCAGATTTGATAACGGCAATGCGCTTAATAATTTGCTGTGAACGCAAATAATTATGCACCGGATAACGCTCCCGCATCCACTTCGCAAAACGATAATCGCGCGTCATCACTTCAGAATGATAGCGGTCGTTTTCGTTCATATTCAAATACACATTATCCGCCAATAAAATCATTTCATTCAACACCTTATCCATGTCGCTCAACCAATATACTTTCTCGACACCCGATGTTTCGGCGGCTTCTTCTTGTGTGTATTTATGCCCTTCCCAGCGTGCGATATACTCATTGGTCTCCATCACAAATAAAACCTCTTTGTGTCCTTCTTTCACGCAATCAGGAAACAACACCAACACCGATTCCTCTTGGTCAATGCCCGACAGATAAAACAATTCGGAATTTTGACGAAAGGGATAAAAAGCATCGCCATTGCGCGGCATCATATCATTGGAATTGAAAATAGCTATTGAATTGGGCTTCATTTCCGCTGCAAATCGCTTGCGGTTTTGTATAAATAAATTCTTGTTTAACGGCTCGTATTTCATGTAAATGAAGTAGCACAGGCTTCCAGCCTGCATGTGTTAGTATTAATCATTTAGAAGCTGTTTGAATTTAGCTTTTGAAAATTGTTATCGCTCATTTTTTTGCCAATCAAGGCGCGAAAATCGAAGTTTAGCCGTAGTTAAATGAGGCTTTTTGCAACGAAGGGTGGCGAAAAAAGGGGCATAACAAATTCAAATTGGTAAATTCAAACAGCTTCTTAAACAGGCTAGAAGCCTGTGTTACTTTGTAAAGATAAGAAAAAAGCAAATTATTCGTTGATGCGATTTTTATTTTGATTAATTTAAAAATAATTTTCTGTATAAATAATTTTAAACCAATGTAATGTAAAGCAAGAAAGAATAGCAACTAATCATTAATTACTAATCGCCAATCACAAATTTCAATAAAAAAAACAAATAATATTATACTCACTAATTATTTTAAACTAAATTTGGCAATCAAGTTGTCATGCAAAACAAAATATTGTCTAAGTGTTGACTTGTTTTTCGCCTGAATTATTTTTCTGTAAAAATACACATTATGAAAACTAAAACTTTCTACATTTTTAATGCCCTCAAATTAGCACTCATGTTGTTATTAGTAACAGCATTCACCCAAGCAAACGCGCAAGTAACAGGAACGATTACCGATGGCGGTGGATTTCCTTTGATTGGTGCGACAGTTTCTGTGAAAGGTACAAGCATAGGTACAGTTACGGATATCAATGGTAATTTTAGTATTGATGCGCCCGAAGGAAGTACCTTGGTCGTTTCTTACGTAGGGTTTCAAGACAAAGAAGTTGTTGCTACCAGTGGTTCTGCATTAGGTGTTTCACTTTCACAAGGTGTTGACTTAGATGGTATTACTGTTTTAGGTTCTCGTGGTAAGCCGCGTACCAATATCGACCGTCCCGTTCCGATTGATGTCATTTCAGTGGCAGAGTTGAACTCTACCAATCAAATGGATATTGGGCAATCGCTACATTATTCTGCGCCCTCATTCAATGCCGTTAAGTTTGGTATCAACGACCTTGCGCCACTTATTGACCCTGCTTCTTTACGCGGACTCGCGCCCGATCAAACCCTTCTTTTGGTTAATGGCAAACGTCGCCACAAGGTCTCATTTTTCAGCTTGAATCACGGTGTCGGTAAAGGACAACTTGGTAATGATATCAACGCCATTCCTTCCGCAGCTATCGAACGTGCGGAAATCTTGCGCGACGGTGCAGCCGCACAATATGGTTCAGATGCTATCGCAGGTGTGATGAATATGCAGTTGAAAGACAACCGTTCAGGTGGTGCCGTGCGTACTTATGCAGGTGTTGGTCTCACAAAGCCAAAGTACGATGGTATAGGCAGCAACGCTGACCTTGAAGGCGAACCAATTTACGGCGATAATATGATTACTGATGGTGCAACTTTCTCAACCTCAGTCAATTTTGGACTTCCGTGGGGTGAGGATGGTTTTGTGAATACGACTTTACATGGGCATCACAGTGAGCCGTATGACCGTTCGGGTTTTTACACGCACAGTGCGGGTTGGTATCCTGATGATTCAAGTTTATCAGCAGAAGAAAATGCAGCTATTGATGAGGAATTGAGACGTTTGAATGGTATTGACCTTGACCGTGCGGTACTCGGCGCAGCCGAAAATACAAATGGCGGTATCTTCGTCAATGCAGGTAAAGCGATTAGTGATACATGGGATTTTTACAGCTTTGGTGGTTTCTCTAAGAAGGAAATTATTGGTGGTATTTTCTCGCGTGCGGCTGCACGTACAGACCGTAATGCACTCGATATTTTCCCCAATGGTTTCAATCCTGAAACGCCTTCTATTTTGACGGATTGGCAAATTATTTCAGGAGCGAATGGTGAAGTTGGTGATGGTGTGAATATTGATTTTAGTATGGGCTATAGTGGCAATAATTTGGATTTGTATAATCGAAATACAGTTAATCCAAGTCTCGGAAGTGATTCTCCTACAGAGTTTTATACAGGTAGTTTGAATGTAACACAGACTTTGTTCAATGCAGATGTATCTAAGGATTTTGGTGATTTTAATCTTGCAGCGGGTACAGAGATTCGCTTCGAATCTTTCCAACAATCCATGGGACAAACTGAATCTTGGGTAGCCGGTCCGTTGGCGACTCGCGAAATAGATATTTTAGATTCGCTTGGTAATGTAATCGGTACTGAAATCGAAGGTTTCAAAGATGTGGGTTCGACAGGACGTGAAGGTTACTCTGACCGTACTGATGGTGAGTGGTATAGAAATAATGTAGGTGTTTATGTAGAAGGTGAATACGATGTTACTGAGGATTTCCTAATCAATGCGGCAGTTCGTTTTGAAAATTACTCTGATTTTGGTGGTGATTTCTCTTATAAAGCGGCTGCGAGATACAAGATTTTGGACAAATATGCGATTCGCGCTTCGGTCAACCGCTCTTTCCGTGCGCCTGCGCTCGCGCAGTTGCATTATAGTAATTTTGCACAAATTGCCTTTGATGATGATGGTAATTCTGTTGTCACGCCATTCTTACCAATACGCGATGCACTCGTACAAGATGCTTTTGGAATCACTGAATTACAGCCGGAAACATCTTTCGATATTGCGGCAGGTGTTACAGCTGAAATCATTGATAATTTCACATTGACATTGGATGCTTACCAAATTTCAATTGCTGACCGCGTTATCGTTTCCGGTGGTATTCCTGCTGATGCTTATGATGAATTTGCAGGTTCAGGTTATGATGAAATCAATGTTTTTACCAATGCCGTCAATACGACTACACAAGGTTTAGACTTTGTAGCGAGTTACAAAAAATTCTTTGCAGAAAGCCACAGAATGGGACTCACATTGGCAGCCAACTTCAATAAAACCGAAGTGGATGATTACAACCTTCCGGCAGCCTTTGAAGGTCAGCAAGATAACATCATTGACCAGCGTGATATTGTCTTCCTGACACGCGGTGTACCTGCTCGCAAAATCATCGGTACATTTGATTATCGTGTGAAAAGTTTTAGCATGTTGGCGCGTTTAACCAATTTTGGTAGCGTACAAGATGCTCGCGAAACTGACCCTGATACAGGCGAACCACAAGTATTCCCATCAAGAAGCGTTGTTGACCTTTCATTGACCGGACATGTGAGCGATAAAATGTCTATTACATTCGGTGTCAATAACTTACTTGATGTGTACCCGGATATGCTATATTCGCCAAATGTACGCGGTGAAGTCATTTACTCTCGTCGTACCAACCAATTCGGTACACAAGGACGTTTTGTGAATGTTTCGATTAATTATAACTGGTAGTTTTTTAATGATTAATGATGAACGATTAATGGTTAATTCCGTTATCTAACTTTATATATGGCAGGCATTTTTCAAATGTCTGCCATTTAACGTACAGGCGATTTCAATCGCCATGCCTGTTTCTTTTGTTTGTAAAAAATTGAAAAACAATATAATAACGAAACTTGGTGATTGAAATCGCCAGTACAATTATGCAAAAAAAAGTCATCATAGTAGGTAATGGAAATGCTGCTTTGTGCGCGGGTATTGCCGCACTCGAACAAGGCGCAGAAGTACTCATGCTCGAAAAAGCTCCCGAAGCCCAATCAGGAGGAAATAGTCGTTATACGGCAGGCGCGATGCGCTTTGTTTATAATTCAAATGATGACTTGATTCCTCTCCTTTTAAATCCCGATGATGAACGTATTCCACGCACTGAATTTGGGACTTATACGGCAGAAAAATTCGGGGCAGATTTAATGGGATTCAATGAGGGACAGCCTTTGAGTATGCATCAAAAAATCCTGATTGACCAGAGTTATGAAACGATGTCTTGGTTGGCTTCGCATAATGTCAAATTTGAACCCATTTATTCACGTCAAACATTTGAAAAAGACGGGAAATACATCTTTTGGGGTGGATTGACTTTGGCGGCAGCAGGCGAAGGTGTTGGTTTGGTAGATGCTGAATTGGCTGAATTTCAACGACTTGGCGGTATCATTCAATACGAGTGTGAAGTCCTCGAATTGCTCACAGAAAATGAAAAAGTAATTGGTGTAGTATGTGATACACCACATGGCGAATACGAAATTGAAGCAGATGCCATCGTACTTGGCTGCGGCGGATTTGAGTCGAATCCCGAATTGAGAAAAAAATATATGGGCGAACATTGGGTGCAATCAAAAGTACGCGGTACGCCACACAACATGGGCGCAGGCATCGAGATGGCAACCCAAATCGGCGCACAATTTTACGGGAATCCTGACGGTTGCCATGCCGTTCCAATGGACTTGCACATGCCCAACTACGGCAACCTCGACATCCCTTACATTGACCGAAAAAACTATCGTAAAATTTGCTATTTTTTAGGCGTAATGCTCAATGCGAATGGCGAGCGATTTGTAGATGAAGGTATTAATTTCCGTAACTATACCTACGCGCAATTTGGACGTGCGATATTGAATCAGCCCGGCGGTTTTGCATGGCAGATTTTTGATAAGAAAGTAGAGCATTTGTTGTATGGTGAATATCGGTTTTGGGATGCAAGTTTTGTAGAGGCAGATACATTAGAGGAGTTGGTCACTAAACTTGAAGGTGTAAACACCGAACAAGCCCTCGCCACGCTTCAAGCCTATAATAATGCCGTTGATACGAGCGTCAAATTTGACCCAACGATATTAGATGGAAAATCCACAAAAGACCTATCACTTAATAAGACAAATTGGGCAAATACATTTGATACGCCTCCTTTCAAAGCTTACCCCGTTACTTGCGGTATCACCTTCACTTATGGCGGATTAAAAGTAGATGAACGCGCAGCAGTGTTGGACGAAAATGATAAACCAATTGAAGGGCTTTTTGCTTGCGGGGAGTTAGTTGGTGGTGTATTTTATCATGGCTATCCGGGCGGTTCGGGATTGACTTCGGGAGCGGTTTTTGGACGCATTGCGGGACGTAGTGCAGGGAGCGATAAAGTCTGACTTTTGACAGTGAAATGTTCTGACTTCTTTTCGTATCACAAGTAAGCTGCAAGCGGATTGACCCCACGCCAAGTTCCCACCGATTTATAAGGCTGAAATCGCGTAAACATTTCCTCCTTATACCAATCTAATTGCCGTGTTTTTTGAATGGCGACGTGATGTTCGCGGCTTTTGTAGGCAAAATTCATTAGTGATGCCTTGTCTTTCCAAATGCTAAATGTAGCCATTTGGACGATAGGCACTTCGCCGATGCCATTACTGTAAATTAAGCCTTCATTACCACGTAATTGAAGGTGAGAAGTCGGCACATACCGCCAGAAAGAAAGTAATTTTTGGGTCTTAATGGTCGCACGAGTAATGACTGCGATAAGCGAAATGTCAGAATTAAGCGTGGAACTTTGTTCAAAAGGATTTTGCCCTGACCACATCCCTTTCGCCACGATATTTTTCATGAAAATCGTCCATGTTTCGGCTGTTTTTTCTTGGTACAAATTCATTAATTCGGAAGCCAAAAAACGCTCTGCATCTGCTTCGTCATTCCAAACTACAAGCAAGGAATAAGTACTCCAATCGGGGTAGGGATTGAAGCCTTCATTTTTTCCGGAACCTAATAATTTATAAAAATGTATGCCCTCTATCTCTGCAAGAAAACTATGTGCTTTTCCCATCATACCAAGTCCCCACCACTTGTTACGAAAGCCCTCGTACTTAAAAAAAGTAATCGTCGTAATACGCTCGCTCATAGTGTCGTGGTATCGTGGTTTTGTAGTGTCGTGGTGGTCACTCTCGTCTCTTGTCTTGCATCTCGTGTCTATTCTGCTGCTTCTTTTTTTATTTCGGCAGCATTTATTGTATCTATCTCTTTATCAATGTAATACAAAGACATTGGGCTGCTACCAATCAATTTGATTTTATCCAAAATAGAACGCATGAGGTTCTCTTCTTCGCGTTGTTCGGCGATGTACCATTGTAGGAAATTATCTGTCGAAAAGTCATTTTCCGACTTGGCAATTTCCATTAAGCTGTGAATAGATTTTGTCACTTTTTGTTCGTGTGCATATACTGCTTCGAACATTTTTTGCGGCGATTCAAAACTATGTGGTACTTGCTCAATCGAAGGCGTGAGTGCATGAGCATCTACCTCGCTCATGTAGTCGTAAATGCGTAGCATGTGCGCGCGTTCTTCATCGGATTGGCGGTGCATAAACCGAGCGCAACCTTCCAAGCCCTCAGCATCGCACCAAGACGCCATGGACAGGTATAAAAACGAAGCCTTCGCCTCTAAGCCGATTTGTTTATTGAGTGCCGTAGTCATTTTCTCCGAAATCATAATCGTATAATAAATAGGAATGAGTGAATATAATATAATTGCAGAATAGGGAAATTGTTTAAGAAACATTCATTTTCGATGTAAGAAATGATAAAATTACGTCTTGTTATAATGGTGTTAGCATCTGTTTTCGTGTACTTTTGGCATAGAATTTTAACATAGTTCCAAAAAGGATAATTCATGAAAAAATTGACACCACAAACTTGTTTTGAACAAAGAATCGTTTTAGAGTATCTTAATGGTAAGCTAAACGAAGAAGAGACTTATCAGGTAGAAAGCCATTTGATGGATTGCCTGAAATGTAATGAAGCTATCGAATATTTCGCATGTACACACAATGCCACAGATCCGGCGCACCCGATACCACATATCAATGCTACAATGCGATAATGATTTTAATGAGTGAATTTTGAATTGTGAATGAGTGAATAAATAAGATATTCATAATTCAACATTTACTCATTGAATAATAAATTCTTGCGTAATCGTTAGAAAGTCTTCTTCACCTTGTATGATGGCAGAAAAAATTAAACGTCCGCGCTTGCCGGCTTTGCGGATGAGTTTTGCCATTTCTTCGCTGATTTCATCATCGCCATCTACGCTTTTGTATTTGAGCCCGCGAAAGTATTCTATTTCAAGTTCGCTTACAGGGTGGACTTTACCGTAAATATCGCGCACATAAACTGTTTCCTCACTCAATCTTTCCAATTCCGATTTGGGTACACCTTCAGGTTTGGCATTGCCCCAGATGAGTTTGTATTGCGATTTTTCGTCAGTTTCTTCGCTTACAATATCACCTTGCAAACGGAAATTAATAGGTAAATTAAAACGTACCTTGACCGTCTCGCCCTCATGTACGCCGGGAACCCACTTGGGCATCAGGCTCACTACGCGTAGGGCTTCTTCGCCGCATTTTCCGCCAATGTCACGCTTGACTTCGGGCATCATAATATCACCATTTTCACCCACTACAAATGATACCAGCACCATTCCTTCCAAGCCTTTGTCGGCGGCTTCTTTTGGATAACGTAATTCGCTGGCTATAAAATTGACGAGTTTGTCCTTTGCACAGGCATTTTTCAAGGCGGTGGGTTTGTCGCTATTTTCGCAGCCCGGAAAGCGCGGCATTTCATCGACAAGTCGATAAATACTTTCACCATAAGTGGTCTTTTCTACAAAAGCTTCCGGCTCGCTTTCTCCTAATTCTTGGGGAGCTTCGGCAGGTACTGTCGGTATAGTATCCGTTTGAGCGAATGTATGATTGATGGTTAAAAAACAAGTAAATATTAATGAAAATCTAAAAATCGTCATGGTTCGTAATTGTTGAACTCCAAATATAGTATCTTCTATTCACAAATTACAATACGGACTACACAACAATAGGAAATAAAAAAGGCGGAACAAAACTTGTTCCGCCTGTAAGCCATCTAATATGGAGATTTCATAGCCTCCTCCGAAGTCTTTATAAGGTTAATGGTTTGTCTGTTGTTATTCGTTTATTCAAGGTTTTTGTTGGAGTTTTTTATATTGTTTTTGCGAGTTATAGAGCGTTTGAGGTTAGCCTTTTGATACTTTGGAATATGTTGTCGTTCTTTGTTGATACAATATTCGTATGTTTTTTTGAGAGGTGCAAAGACGTTCACCTGAATACTTCGGGAAGTCAAACGAACGTTTTTTATTATGAATAAACTTAAATTAGAGATAAATCAACTTTTAATTGTTTGATAATTAATGGTTAATAAAAGTTGATTTCGATGGACAACATCCTTGATTTTCGGAAAGACAAAAACATTTTTTTATTTTAAAAAATTAACATTTACAGTGTTATGGACCTGCACGAACTCATCCAATCCATGTCTAAGGCTGAAAAACGTCACTTTAAATTGTATGTGCAATCCGGTCTGGGAAAAGGGCAATTGCCAAAGTATTTGTCATTATTCGACTTGTTGAATCGTCAGGAATACTATGATGAAAAAAAGGTGACAAGAAAGGGTTTTAATTATGATGATAAAAGCATTCTAAACGAAAAAATTCTGGAAGCACTACATGTATTTCACGCCGGGAAGTCTATCGATTCAGAGCTTACCATATTATTACATCAAATTTCGATTTTATATCAAAAAAGCCTATGGAATGAATTAAGTAAACGGGCGAAAAAAGCGCGAAAATTAGCCACTGAACATGAGCGTTTTCTATCGCTTTTAGAGGTAATAAGATGGGATAGAATAATTACTCATAGACAGGGTAATTATGAAGCATATAATTTACTCATAAAAGAGCAGATGAAAATCAGAGAAATATTGGATGAGGAAATGCATTATGTTGAACTTGCAGATAGGATAGGTATTATTTTACTTAGAGATGGTGCTTTGAACAAAGCAGAAAATCGCTTACAAATCGAGAAATGGGCAAATGAACTTTCCTCCAAAAAATATCCTGAATCAGCTCTTGCACAAATTGCCTATCATCGTGTCAGGTTTAGGTATTATTTTCACATTAAAAAAGATAAAAAGCAGGCATATGCTGAGGTTTTTAAGATTGTACAATTGTATGATATACATGATTTTGTGTTGTTGAAAGAAGGTCATATCGCTCTTTATTTAATTATGTTGTATTGGCAAAGAACACTTAGTGACAATCCAAATCAAAAGATAGATTTTGTCAAAATAATAGAGCAATTGCCTCAACAATCGCCTCATACTGTTTATGCAGCTTATACATTTGGTTTGGCTGACTGCCAAAGAAATTTGAATGAGGAGAGCGGCGAATTAATTATCAAAAAGATGGAGGATGAGCAGTATTTTTCCAAAATAAAACTACCTAAAAAGCTACCGCTATTTTACAATATTATCATCTTTTACAGTTCATTTGGAAAGTGGGAGAAAGCACAAAGGTGGCTCGATGAAATATTGTCCATAAAACGCCCTACAGTTCGAAGGGACATACAAATTAAACTTCGATTTTGGTTATTGGTTGTGGCTTACGAAAGAGTACCGGATGAACTCGATAAACATATCCAATCAATGCAAAAATACTTGAAAAGAGCCAACCACAATTCGGATATACAACAACAGGTTATCCAAGCTTTTAACGATTTGGACCAAGCAATTGGTCATGCCAAGAAAAAAGTCATATGGGAAAAATTGCATATTACGCTTGAAAAAGAAGCACAGCACTCAGTATCGACAGACATTCCTATCCGCGAACTACAACGCTGGTGTAAAAGTAAAATCGAACGCATAACTATTGCTGAAGTCATGGAAAAACATAGCATTTAACCACCAAAATGTTAAACTACCGCATCATTATAGTTAAAGTCTTATTCGGCAACCAACTAAAAATCAATTCATTACGTTGGTGGCAAAAAAGACCCAACAGTCTCACCTCAAATTAGATGGCTGATTATGAGCGTAGTGAGATGTGTTTTCCTCACATCTTCATTGCTTCACATTTCTTATTTTTAACAGTATAAAATTAAAAATTATGCAAAAAACTACTTGTACATGTATTGTATTGGCATTGGTGTTTTCAATGTTTTCCATTCCTGCTTTTACACAGGATAATGAAATTGCTAAAGAAATTTACACCGAAGATTTTGAGCGTGGTGTCGGCAGCGAATGGTCAAGTTCTGCAACGACGACACTTGATAAAAGCACCGTTTTGGGAACATTCAATGAATCTCCTGTAACCTTGACTTTACCCAATGTACCTGTGAATGTAAACATGACCATCTGCTTCGATGTATGGGCGGTCGATTCTTGGGATGGAAATAGCGATATTCATGGACCGGATGTTTTTTCGGTGGCTTTATCGCCTGATAGAAACCTGTTATACACGACTTTCTCGAATACCTACGATGACCCAATTCAATCTTATCCCCAAGATTATAGCGAAGAAAAAATGACGAACTATGCTTTCACTACAGGTGCGGCGAAACAGGGTGAATTTAACGGTCATTTCACTCGTTTTACAGATTCAAAATATGAAATTTGCCGTACTTTCCTCAATACTGATGAACTGCTTAAAGTCACGTTTTCTGCACACCTCACACAAGGCATGAGTGATGAATCTTTTGGAATTGATAATGTTTCTATCTCGGTGGAACAACCTGTAATAGAGGGTAATATCATTGAGCAAGTTCAATGTCTTGAGCAAGTTGCTTTATCTCCCAATCCTGCTAAAGATGATTTTCGTCTGACTGTTTCGGGAGCATGTGAGCAACTCACAGGAAGTGTATATGACGAACTTGGAAAATTAATTATCAAGGAGGTGAATATCACGAATGGAGAAGCGACAGTTAATATCAGTCAATTGGCAGAAGGGACATATTTCCTACATTTGACGGATGATGTGGAAACGACGATTCATCGTTTTGTGAAGGTGAAGTGATTTTTTGTGATTCGTTTTCAGGATTTTATTTCTTTTAGAATCTCCTATAAAAAAGAAAGGCTGCTCGAAATTCGAGCAGCCTTTTCTATGAGAAAGTGTATTAAATGTAGTGATTTACAAAGTTGATTGAATGGTGAAAGTCTTGTTTTCATTGTACAATAACAGCCTCACCATTCAATCATTATTTTTTACTTAGTAGTCTTTCAAATTAATACTGTCGGGTTCTTTCAGCGTATTTTTAGCTTGTGCTGCGTTGGAGAACCGTTCGTTTAGCTCGGCTAAAGTCACGAACCTCCGCCTTGCCCAAACTAAAACTACACTAAAATTTACCCGACACTATTAACTTGAAGGACTACTTAGAAAGTTTTACAAAACGCTTCGTAGCGAATGTGCCCTCTCCAAATTTCAATCGAATAATGTACGTGCCCGCAGGTAAGTGACCTACTTCCACACGTAAATCATCAGACTCAGATTCTACCGTTTGCTCACCAATTGGCTTGCCTGATAGGTCGTAGATTTCAATCGTACCGTTGTCGCGGATATTCTGGAAATCAATATTGATGAAATCAACTGATGGATTCGGATAAATACGCATTGAAGGATCTGCTACGAGATTATCTTCGTTACGTAGTGTCACTATATTGTAGTGCAATGGTGTTGCTGAGATATTCACCGTGTAATCTTCCACTTCACCGTAAGTGAATGTTCCGCAAGAAGCCGCAGGGTTGTTCCATTGCATCGCTACACGCATACCCGTGAGTCCGAGTGAAGCATTCGCCGGAATAGTGATATTACCGGAAAGTGTGCCTGCACTTGTGCCGTTATACACAGCTTCGCCTGCATCATCGAAATCACCGTCTCTATTGAAATCAATCCAAATTGTCCATGCTTCATTATACGTAGAACTTGCAAATCCGGGCGTGAGACCGAATGGTACCGCATCGCCAAGTCCGACATTAGCCACTTGTGAAGTGAAGTCACCGTAACCGCCGTTGTTGCCGGAATTATTGTCGATATTAGCGAAGATAACCTGCTGGATAAATTCGTAGTTGGTATTATTACCGGATGCGCCGCAGTATGTAGGTGCGCTACCGCAAGAATCCGTTGGGTCGTTCGGGCAAACATCACAAGCGTCGGGTGTACCGTCACCATCAGCATCAGCATTGTCGTCGCCGCCACCGCAGATGTCATCACCGTCACATACGCCGTCTCCATCGCTATCTGCACAAGTTCCCGGTCCATCACACTGACCATCGCCGTTGGCATCTTCGTAAATCTGTAGATTCGAGAAGAATGAATTACCATTTTGAGGCGAACCGTCGTGGTCGGTCACGAAGAAGAAGTATGGGAATTGACCTGTATAGAACTGACCAATCGGAATGACAAAGTGCTCATACGAACCACTACCTGAGTAGGTGTTGAAGGTGGAGTTACCCCAGTTCTGCGTACCATATACTTTGAATGTGTAGTTAGAACTAATCGAAGTATTGGTGTCAAAACCTACCCCGTGAATCTCGCCGATTTGGTTACTCTTGAAATCAAATTCTACGACTGTATTGGCTGTTACATTATAATTGACCGTAATCATTTTCCACGCGTTGTTGTTTAATTCGATGGTTGCGCCACCGTCTTGTACGGCTACTGTACCCTGGTCTTGACCGCCACCGTAAGTGGTTGGTGCATCAACTGTGAAGTCGATTGCAGGACAGTCGCTTGCGTCACAAGCATCAGGTGTACCGTTTCCATCTGTATCAATATTATCATCGCCATTAGGACAAACATCGTCTGCATCACACACGCCGTCGCCGTCCGCATCTGCGAAAGTACCTGCACAATTACAATTTGCATCGTAAATATCGCCGGTTGTACAAGCGTCGCCATCGTCACATGCTGTACCGATTAGAGCGTCATCTGTACCCGGACAAGCATCCGAAGCATCACACACGCCATCGTTATCTGCATCTGCGAATGTACCCGCACAATTACAGTTGGCATCGTAAACATCGTTTACTGTACAATCATCATTATCATCGCAAGGTGTACCGATGAGCGCATCGTCCAAGTTTGGACATTGGTCATCCGCATCGCAAACGCCGTCATTATCTGCATCTGCGAGTGTACCGCCTGAGCAACCGCAGTTGGCATCGTAAGTTTCACCTACGGTGCATGGGTCGCCGTCGTCACAAGCTGTTCCGATTAAGCCATCATCGAAGTTAGGACAAACATCGTCTGCGTCGCACACGCCGTCGTTATCTGCATCAGCAAGTGTACCTGCACAATTACAATTTGCATCGTAAACATCGCCTGTTGTACACGCATCGCCATCGTCACATGCTGTGCCGATTAAGGCGTCATCCATGTTTGGACAAACATCGTTTGCATCACAAACATTATCATTATCTGCATCTTGGAAAACGCCACCTGAACAACCGCAGTTAGCATCGTAAGTTTCGCCTACGGTACATGGGTCGCCGTCGTCACAAGCTGTTCCAATTAGAGCGTCATCAAATCCGGGACATACATCATCTGCATCGCATACGCCGTCGTTATCTGTATCGGTTGGTGTACCAGCACAGTTACAATTGGCATCATACACATCGTCTGTGGTGCAATCGTTGCCGTCGTCACAAGCTGTTCCAATTAAACTGTCATCCATATTCGGACAAGCATCTTCTGCATCACAAACACCATCATTATCAGCATCAGCGAAAGTACCCGCGCAATTACAATTTGCATCGTAAACATCGCCTGTTGTGCATGCATCACCATCGTCGCAAGAAGTTCCAATTAAAGCGTCATCCATATTTGGACAAACGTCGTCTGTGTCACAAACGCCGTCATTATCAGCATCAGCGAAAGTACCCGCGCAATTACAATTTGCATCATATACATCATTTGTTGTACAAGCATCACCGTCGTCACAAGCTGTGCCGATTAAGGCGTCATCCATATTTGGACAAGCATCATCTGCATCACACACACCATCATTATCTGCATCTGCGAAAGTACCAGCACAATTACAATTTGCATCATAAACATCGCCTGTTGTACATGCATCACCATCGTCGCAAGCTGTTCCTGCTAATGAATCATCTGCACCCGGACAAGCATCATTTGCATCACAAACACCATCGTTGTCTGCATCTGCGAACGTACCTGCGCAATTACAATTTGCATCATAAACATCTCCTGTTGTACAAGCATCGCCATCATCACAAGAAGTTCCAATGAGTGCATCGTCCATACCCGGACATTGGTCATCGCTGTCACAAACGCCGTCATTATCTGCATCTATCAAAGTACCACCTGTACAGTTACAGGCATTATCGTAAGTTTCGCCACTAGTACAAGCATCACCATCGTCGCATGGGTCACCGACTACGCATACCAAATCATCACATTCCAAATCGCCATCATCATCTTCGTAGATTTTGATATTTCGATAGTAAGAGTTACCTGCTGAATTGGCGTCATCATCCGCCGTCAAGACCAAGTATGTAAATGTACCTGTGAAAGTCGCTCCAATTGGCACGACGAAACTCTGCCAGTTGCCGCTACCATTATAAGTGCCGCCTGCGAATGTACCTGCATAACCTTGATTACCATAAACCACCATACGATGGTCGGGGGCAAGGGTAAGGTCGTTATCAAAACCAATTTCGTGAATTTCACCTTCTACGGTACTTCTAAAGTCGAATTCGAGGACTGTATTTGCGGTTACTGTGTAGTTGATTGCAAGGGCTTTCCAAGCGTTGCCATCCATGTAAACGGTAGCACCGCCATCCTGAATAATTGCAGGACCAAAGTCTTGTCCGGGGTCATATGCGATAATTGGGTCAACATTAAAGTTGTAAGTAGGACAGTATTCAGGCGGACAAATATTACAATCAGGACCACCACAA
This sequence comes from Saprospiraceae bacterium, assembly GCA_020628725.1. GTDB lineage: Bacteria > Bacteroidota > Bacteroidia > Chitinophagales > Saprospiraceae > JAHDEO01. The sequence continues at coordinate 14,873 of JAHDEO010000013.1, read as the reverse complement.
TCTACACC
>JAHDEO010000013.1:0-14765 GCA_020628725.1 Saprospiraceae bacterium | reverse complement strand
TAGGACAGTATTCAGGCGGACAAATATTACAATCAGGACCACCACAATCTACACCTGTTTCATTACCATTTTGAATACCATCAGAACAGGTCGGACAGGCAATACAATCCGCACCACCGCAATCTACGCCTGTTTCGTCAGCATCTTGAACACCATTTTCACAGTGACCAAGTGGCTCGCGATATACCGTGAAATCATCAAAGTAAAATCCGTCCAATTGTGTTCTCTCCGTGTCGCCATCTGCTTTGAATCGCAAATAAAGCGTATTCACACCTGCATAAGCTGAGAGGTCAATTTCTTCACGTACCCATTCTTTTTGGAAGCCATCATAGAGTCCTTCGCCTGTTGGTTGGTCGGGTGTACCATTGCCGCTCCATACATTGTCAGGACTTGAACCGGGCTTGGTGTATGTTCCGCATAACTCAGACCAAGAAGAACCGTTAGTAGAGACTTCAATTTGAACAAAATCAAATAATCTTGAAATATCCCATTTTGTATAATATTCTAAAACAGGCGATTGAATACCGGAAAGGTCAAGCGGAGAAGAAAGTGTGAGCGTGCGTGTAGCTGTACTCATATTGCCGGATGGAGAATCCGCAATACTGCTTGAGCCGTTATATCCTGTTGAATTGGTAACGCCCCAACCTGCGCTGCTTGTCCAATTATTGAGGTTAGAACCGTTGTCTGAAATGAGGGTTGGTGTATCAAAAACTTTTGTAATTGTAGTCGTGTGAATATCGTAAGTACCGTTATTTAATACTACGTCGAAAGTGATGGCTTGTCCCCCAGGCGTATTGGCTGCAAGCGTTATTCCTGTAGAAACAGTCGCAAAATTTGCTTGTGTCAATGTACCTGTACTCATGCTTGAGTTGGCAATTCCTGTAACATAAGGACTGCTTGAAGAAACATTCACCGTGAAACCACCATCCACATTACTCATATGCTCTACGCTGAAAGTCAAGGTTGGATTTGAAGCATCCAAACCATAAGGTGTCAAGTCATTCAGTACTCCATAATTCGCCGCAGAAGATGCCAAAATCAATGACATTTTCATTTGACGATCACATTGAGGTACGATGTAAGAAGGGTTGGGCCAAAAGCCACCTTCTGCTAACGAACCAATCTCCGGAGTCCATGCAAAAATATCTTCTACGCCGTAGAACCAGTCATTTGCTTCACCATTTACCGGGTAAATTACCTCATTACCATTACCATAGTGGTAGCGGTTGTGCCAGCACATATGCTCTGACATTTCGTCGTACAACTCCTCCTCTGCGTGCGTACCCGCCGTGTATCCCCACGGGCGCAACATCAAGTTAGAGTAAGAGTGATTGTTGAATGCATTGACGAAATTGTGGCTTTGCACAAAATCACGCATCATTTGCGTTTCCGGCTCGGAGAAAGGACCTGTACCTCTGTAGGTTTCTGAACTTGTGGTCGGGCTTGAACCTGTATTGTTCAATCCCCATTGATAACCGTAGTTACGATTCGGGTCAACACCAAACGTACCGTCACCGTTATTACGGCGATTTTTACGCCACATACCACCACCGTTTGGATTAGTTTGTTGATTGTACAAATAACCGTCAGGATTCACGACAGGAATGAAATACAACTCTGTGTTGTCCACAATATTTTTTACTTTAGGGTCTGTTGCATAATTTTCCAATAAGTACCACATGTAGTACAAGAGGTTCATCATACCCAGCGGCTCACGCGCGTGGTGTACACCTGTGTACAGCACTTCTGCCTCATTTTCATCTACATTTGGATTATCAGAAAGTCTCACATAAAAGACATCTCTTCCTTGGATAGTTGAATTATTGGAGCTGATAGGAGCGCGTGCCGAAATCAAATTGGGATAAAGGCTACGCATTTGGTCGAGTTCATCGAGCATCTCTTGGTAAGTCGTAAAACCACCCATGCTACCCAACTCAAAGTTCTGTGGGACAGGGAATCCGTCTTCCGAGCAGCCTAAATCTTGTCCTGCTTCCGCATTTTTGTGTAAAGCAGCAGCTTTAGCTTGCTGTAATTCTTGACGTGCTTTTGGCAACTCGCGTATCGCTCTTTTCTCATAAAAATCTGCCAAGTCTTCAACCAGTACTTTAGGTTGGAAATTGTCGCTTTCGAGTTGTGCAATTTCGTAGGTTGAAAGCTCTAACGTTGCAACGTGTTTGCCGTTTTTATGGTGCATATTTGCGCCACAGTGCAAGTCAATTCCTAATGCAGCAATTTTCTCTAAATCTGAGTTGTCCTCGACGACAACTTCTACTCTTTTGTAAATAAGTCTTTGTTCCTGAATGTCAGGCTGATTACTTGGTGTAGTCGTTTTTTGGGCAAAAATATTCGTCAATCCGCAAAGGATAAAAACGAAAATAAGTGAAGGGATGAACGCTTTCTTCATGATGCTATTTTTCTTATTTAATCTTTAAAACTATCAGGTCTTGTTTGCTAACGGTGCAAATGTATTCGCATGTCATTTTCTTTTAATTCATAATTGGATGTGTTTTGTGACATGGAAAAATATTTTAATGTGTTGTGCAGTGAAGAAATGTATTATGTTCTAAAAAATTGATAATCAATTTTTTATCGTGGAAAATGAAATAGCAAAAAAGCCCTTATTATTGGTAAGGTTTCTAAAATTGTTGTATTGTTAAGGGTTAGTATTTACTTGGAAACTTGGTAGAAATATGGATGTGAAGAATGGGATATGTGTGATTTCAATTAATTTAATATAAAATTAGCGAAAAAATACTAATATGTCAAGGTATGTATATATTTATTGATATAAAATTATCGCATTATCAAACTAAAAACCGCCTGCAACTTATTTTCAAAACAAGTCGCAGGCGGTTTCCAAATATAAAAAACGTTTCTACTGCTTCACAAATTTCTTCGTTACCACAATATCACCGGATACGAATCGCATAAAGTAAAATCCTGAAGAGAGTTCACCTACATTCAAACGAACTTGCTGAGTTCCTGTTCCGTTTTGTGTGTATTGGTTCAATATTTTACCATTGATGTCGATGATTTGTAATTCGGCATTGGTCGTTTCTTCCAATGTGTAGATAACCGTCATTTCATCTTCCACTAAATTGGGTAATATCTGTAAATCGACGGCATTTGTTGTGCTTCTTTCTGTACTCCAATCGTTGTCCGGTTGTGTCAATTCTGCCACACCACCACTAATGCAGAAATGATTGACTTCGGAACTGCCAAATCTGCCGCCACCCGAAGCGAGTACTGTGCCGTTGGCATCAGTTAGGGTGTAATTTCCACAAGCTAAACGTGGTACGCCGTTGAAAATGCCACCAAGTCCATTATTTGCGATATTGATGCCTGTGAGTACCGTTGTGTTGCGGCGTGGACACATACCATCATTGGCAGAATCGTAGAATGTGAGGGTGTAACAGCCATCATTCAAACAGGTAACATCCGATAACGGAAGGTTAGAATTTGCCAATCCCATGCTATAGGTACCCCCGGAAGAGGCTACTAAATTGCCATTTGCATGAGTAAGTTCCCAGCTACTCTGGTTGGGATTGCCATCGAAATTGATGTCGAGGTCAACACCCGCGCATGGGCAGTTTGTTTGTTGTGTTAATGTAATTGGAGCTACCATTATATTATCATCTTCATTTTCTTCGAGCAAGACATTATGTGGATCAACTTCTACGACAACCATATAGTCACCATTGCAAGTACCGGCAGGAATGTCGATATACATGCCATCCAAATATTGATAGTAGACATCCGTCCAACCAACACTGATACCTTGATTGGTGACACCACATGAATAGCTTCCGCCGCCCAATCCATAGTTTGGTGTATTGGTTGTTATGATGTTGTCATTATCATCTCTGCAATGCCCATTATAGTATTGGCAACTACCAAAGTCCATCAGGCAAAAACCAAGTTTTGCGCCTTGACCAACCATCTCCCAATTAAGTGGATTCGGCTCATTAGGATCCGGAACACGGATGGAATAAACGCCCCAATCATCAAAATGAGAGTGACCATGAGAAGGATGATAGGTCATCGTACCTGCCCAGCGGTCTTCGTAGGTCATTGTATTGCCTTGCTTACGGTAGACGCGTTGTTTGACGAGTTGACTCGGGTCACTTCCATCGGGGCAGATAGTTATGTTGCTATTGAAGAAAGTATCTACTCCACAAACAAGGTCATTTGTAGCAATCACTCTTAGTGGACCGTGCCCGACATTAGGCGTAGAAACCGATACGCGCAATAAACCGGGTGTTTCGGGATTGGCACTGGCGTCAACTAAGAGGTCGTATGAAAGTTTGATATTGGGCAATAGGTAGCAATCAGTGCTACCGTCTTCGCATACGCATCCTGTGGCATCATTGACCGTGCAAGGTTGAGCAAAAATTATGGCAGGAATTAGTAGGGATAGTAGAATTGTTAGTCGTAATCTCATAGTCTATGTTTAGATGTTTGAAAATTAAATTGTTAAAAGTGTTATTTTTATGCGAATATAATATTTTTATTTTTAATAATTTAAAAATGACTATAGGGGACATTTCAAAGTTTCGAAGATAGGACACGGATTGAACGGATTTAATAGATGAAAACGGATTTAACCCGTTCCATCTGTGTCCTATTTTCGCGTTATAATTTTCACTATATGAAAACTATTGCTTCATAAATTTCTTCGTCATTACAATATCGTCGGCTACTAATCTCATAAAATAGAAGCTCGATGTCAATTCGCCGACATTCAAACGGACCTGCTGTGTACCAACTCCATTTTGAATGTGTTGTTGTAATATTTTCCCATTAATATCAATAATTTGCAATTCAGCATTAGTTGTTTCCGCTAATGAGTAGATAACTGTCATTTCATTTTCTACCAAATTAGGTAATATTTGTAAATCTACTGTAGTACCATTTTTCCCTGCTACACCCCAATCATTATTGGGGTGGATAAGTTCCGCTACGCCGCCACTAATGCAGAAATTATTCGTTTCGGAAGTGCCAAATCTACCGCCCCCCGAAGCGAGTACTGTACCATTGGCATCAGTCAACGTATAATCTCCGCACATTTGCGCTACGCGAGGAATTCCATTAAATACACCACCAAGTCCAATCGTAGAAATATTGATACCTGTTAGTACCGTGTTGGTACGGCGTGGACACATACCATCATTGCCCGAATCATAGAAGGTGAGGTCATAACAACCATCAGGTAAACAAGAAATGTCGGGTAATCCGAGGTTAGAATTTGCTAAAGCTGCACCGTAAGTATTGCCTCCCGAAGAGGCGATAACAGTTCCGCTTGCATCGGTGATTTCCCAACTGGTTTGAGTAGGTTCACCATCAAAATTAATATCGAGGTCAACACCTGCACAGGTCGGTGCATTGAAGCAGAAATTAGTCGTTTCACTCGAACCAAAATCTCCGCCTGAAGCCAATACATTACCCGTAGCATCATCTGTCAGGGTGTAAGAGCCGTTGCCAAATCCACAACAAATACCATCGCCATAAGTGTCATTTATCACAAAATCGTAGCAGCCCACGAATAGACAAGCATCTGCTGAGATAGTGGTGTTGCTATTGCTGTAACCACTACCCGAAGCCATTATACCGCCTGTTGCATCTACAATAGACCAACTGGTTTCTGCCGGATAATCATCAAGCGTGAGCGTAAGAGTGATGCCACTACACGGCGGACATGCAGCACAATCAGGTCCACCACAATCGACTGCTGTTTCATTACCATTTTGCATACCATCAGAGCAGCTTGGACAAGGAATACAATCGACACCGCCACAGTCTACACCGACTTCATCGGCATCTTGCGTGTCATTTCCGCAATGACCAAGTGACTCGGTATACACAGCGAAATTATCAAAATAAAATCCGTCGAGTTGGTTAGCTTCTGTATCGCCATCGGCTTTGAATCGCAAGTAAAGTGTACCAATGCCGGCGTATGTAGAAAGGTCAATTTCCTCGCGTACCCATTCTTTTTGGAAGCCATCATACAGCCCTTCGCCCGTAGGTTGGTCGGGATTTCCATTATATACATTGGCGGGACTCGTACCCGGCTTGGTGTATGTACCGCATAAATCTACCCATGAAGAGCCGTCGGTAGAGGCTTCAATTTGAACAAAATCATATAATCGCGTAATATCCCATTTTGTATAATATTCTAAAACAGGAAATTGGACACTGGAAAGGTCGAGTGGTGTATTCAGTGTGAGGGTGCGCTCGGTGGTACTCATATTGCCCGTAGGCGAATCGGTGATACTGCTGGAGTCATCATATCCTGTCGAATTTGTGATGTTCCATCCTGCGCTGCTTGTCCAGTTGTTGAGGTTGGTAGCATCGTCTTCTATGAGCGTTGGCGCATCGTATGATTTTGTAATCGTGGTGGTGTGAATGTCGTAAGTACCATTATTCAATACAATATCAAAGGTAATTGCTTCGCCTTCCGGTGTTCCCCCTGCGATAGTGACTCCTGTAGATACAGTTGCAAAATTTGCTTGAGTTAATGTTCCTGTAGTCATCGCCGGATTAGCAATTGCAGTGACATAAGGGCTACTTGAAGAAACATTAATCGTAAATCCACCATCGACATTACTCATATGCTCTATGCCGAAGGTCAATGTCGGACTTGCTGGGTCTAAATCGTAAGGGGTGAGGTCGTTTAAGATACCATAATTCGCTGCCGAAGATGCGGCAATTAAGGACATTTTCATTTGACGTTCGCATTGAGGGACGATATTTGTGGGTGAGGGCCAGAAACCACCTTCGCCTGCTGCGCCAATCTCAGGTGTCCATGCAAGTACGCCTTCTTCACCATAAAACCAATCGTCTGCTTCGCCATTTACAGTGTAGATTGTCTCATCGGCATCACCATAATGATAGCGATTATGCCAACACATATGCTCTGAAAGTTCGCCATACAATTCTACATTTGGGGTCGGCGTGGCTGTGAATCCCCACGGATGTATCATTATATTGGAGTAAGCGTGATTGTTGAAAGCGTTGACGAAATTGTGGCTTTGTACAAAATCGCGTACCATTTGTGTTTCAGGTTCGGAAAAAGCACTTGGTCCTCTATACACATCCGAACTCGGCGAAGGACTTGAGCCTATATCATTTAATCCCCATTGATAGTCGTAGTTACGATTGAGGTCAACACCGAATGAACCGCCGTTGTTTCTGCGATTTTTTCGCCAAAAACCGCCGCCATTTGGGTTGGTGGATTGATTGTATAAATAACCGTCGGGATTGACCATCGGGATGAAATACAACTCTATGTTATCTACGATATTTTTTACTTTTGGGTCGGTGGCATAATTTTCCAATAAATACCACATGTAGTATATCAGATTCATCATACTCATAGGCTCACGGGCATGGTGCAAGCCTGTGTATAAGACTTCTCCTTCGTTTTCATCGACATTGGGATTGTCAGAAACTTTTACATAAAAAATATCTCTGCCCTCGATAGTGGAGAGCGTTGTACTAATCGGCGTGCGTGCAGTAATCAAATTTGGATAGAGCGTACGCATACGGTCGAGTTCGTCCAACATTTCCTGATAGGTGTACATGCCGCCCATGCTGCCCAAATTGAAGTTTGCAGGGACAGGAAATCCATCTTCCGCACAACCCAAATCTTGCCCCGCTTCAGTATTTTTGTACAAGCCGTCAAGCTTGGCTCTTTGTAAATCTTCACGCGCTTTGGGCAACTCGCGTATGGCTCTTTTTTCGTAAAAATCAGCCATGTCTTCAATCAAGATTCTTGGTTGGAGATTGGCATTTTGAAGTTGTGCGATTTCATTGATTGAGATTTCGAGGGTGACTACATGTTTGTCGCCTTTATGGCTTACATTTGCACCACAACGCAAATCAATTCCTAAAGCGGCAATTCTATCTAAATCAGCTTCATTATCAAGTACAATTTCTACTTTTTTGTAGATTATTTTTTGTGCTTGAAAATCAGCTTGATTTTTCGTTTCTTGGGCGAACATATTCGTCAATCCGCAAAGAATAAAAACGAAAATGAATGGGGAGCTAAATACTTTTTTCATAGCAATATTTTGTGTTTGTAATATTTGCAAAAGAAATTAATGTGTTTTTGAATCATCCAAGCGGGTTTCAACCCCTTGCCATTTACGCAGACAACGGGCTGAAGCCACGTTGGAAACTAAAGTGCCAAAGTAAAGCTAAGAATGGAGAGGGATAATTGGTTAAATTTGATTAGAATAAAGTCTAATATAAAACGATTTTTATTGAAGTTGTTTAGGTTTAATTATCAGTTTTTCATTCGGTGAATATACTAAAAAAAAGAGTTGGTTTTAATTAAGTAACGATAGAATGGCAAGTTCCCTAATTAACACATTAAGATATGAACATCATTTACCAAGACGAATTTATCATTATCGTCAATAAATCTCCCGGCACACCTGTGCAAGCAGACAAAACGAAAGATACGTCTTTAATGGAACAAATTCAAGCTGAATTGGGGCAGCCCATTTATCTCGTACATCGTCTGGATAGACCTGTTAGCGGATTGATTGTATTTGCATTAAATTCGCATGTAGCCGATAATTTAAATCACAAATTTAAAAATAAGGAAATCAAGAAAATATATCATGCGGTAGTTGGGAATTGTCCTGAGAAAGATGCCGATACGCTCGTACATTATCTCCGAAAAGATGCTAAACAAAATCGCTCATTTGCCTTCAATAAAAACCTACATCACACTCAAAAAGCCGAATTAAAATACCGTTTAATTGGTAGCATTGAACGTTATCATCTCCTTGAAATCGAATTGCTCACCGGACGTCATCATCAAATTCGTGCTCAACTCGCGGCTATCAAGTCCCCAGTCAAAGGCGATGTCAAATATGGTTTTAGACGTGGGAATCGTGACCGTTCTATCCACCTTCATGCTGCGGGATTGACCTTCGCACACCCACATACACAAGAGATGATGACTTTCACCGCCCCACCACCGGAGGATAATGTTTGGAAGATGTTAGACGAGAGACGAGAGAAATGAGATGAGAGACATAGATATGCCGGTTCGTCATTAACCATTACACTCATCGTTTAGAAATTTTATTATTGGAAATGCTTCGTTGGCGTGAGCATTTGTGTCTGCCTTCCGTGAAGTTACGCTTTTTCAGATGCTTTGTGGCTCTGCCTTGTACGCGCTTGCGCCACATTTTCCAACTGCTCAGTTTCATCGCTTCGCGCATCAATTGGATAACATCTTTTTCCGGCATACCAAATTGATATTCAATAGCATCGAAAGGTGTGCGGTCTTCCCATGCCATTTCTACGATGCGGTCTACATCTTCTTCGCTTAAATTGTATTTCTTAGCTGTCTTCATGATAATGCGTCAATGCGATAATGCTGTAATGCGACAATGTTTAATGAATGAATTTTGAATGGGTGAATAATTCAACAGAATATGTATATCAATGTTTTCGCAAATCGCCGGACGAGAGAAGATTGTACGGCAAAAAATAACCCGCCTAACATCCAATATGTCAGGCGGGTCGTTGTCCCATGCTTTATTTCTTTTTGTTATTTGACCAGAAATTTCTCGTAGAAAACGCCGTCTTCGATATTTATTTTGAGGGTGTAGATTCCTGCGGTTAGTGTAGAGACATCAATGGTGTTATTGGTCATTTGTACGTTAAGCCTTTTACCGTTTATATCAAATACAAATACTTGTTGTATAGGGAGTTCTGTGTTGATGTACAATATGTCGCGTACCGGATTGGGATAAATATTTATTGGAGTATTTCGTTCATAATATAAATCGGCGATATTGGAGTAAGTAAAGTTGCCGTCAATATCCATTTGTTTGAGGCGATAGTAGGAGGTACCGGAAAGTGGATTTTCGTGTGTGTATGTGTAGGCGTGTGGGGTAGTGGTCGTGCCTTGTCCGGCTTGCCAGCCGATTCTTTGCCATTCGATACCGTCTTGGCTGCGTTGTATCTCGAAACCTGCATTGTGGGTTTCGGTTTCGGTGCGCCATGTGAGGTGGGCGGTTTGGTTTTGGAGTCGGGCTTGGAGTGGAGTGGAGATTTCTACGGGGAGGAAGCAGTTTTGTATAACTTGTGAATTGTTGTTGCAGCCGAGAGCATTATCGTTGATGGTAGCTATACCGCCATTACCGAGATAGTCACAGATTGGTTGAATGTTACAAGCAGCAAGTAGAGGGTTATCTGTAAGTTTTAAATAATTAATTGCTGTATAATCTATGTTTTCTAATCCTGTGAGTGCATTCAGAGTGCTATTATTTTCAATACGTAAACCTTCAACTGTGGTCAAAGTTTCTAATCCTACAAAGTTAGTCAGGTTATTATTACCTCGGTAATGATATTGGTCACGACATACAGTAAGATACCAGGGTTCATAGTATTCGTACACATATTCAATGATGAGACCATATACATTGAGTCTGCCATGAATAGTATTTAGGTTGTCAAGTCCCGAAAAATTGATTAGATTATCATTTTCATATACCTGAAAAGCTCCTCCGATACTTTCAAGATTGCTTAACCCAGAGAAATCATTAAGTGCATCGTTGTCAACGACCTTAAAGTAATTTCCAATTGTTGTTAGACTACCTAATCCTGATAAGCTACTTAATGCAGGGTTTCCTGAATAATGAACATAACCTGTGCAGGGAAGGTGGTCACCTATAGGGTCATTGATGTCATGACTTGTAATATTACCAAGAATGAACTGCACATTAATTGCACGAAGGTTGTCTAAACCAGTGAGATTTGTCAGGGCATTATTGCCATAAATTTCAAGGTTTCCTCTAATAGTATCAATATTATTTAACCCTGAAAGATTTACAAGCGAATTATTATTGCCGACGACCAAACTGCTTCCAATGTAATTAAGTTGCTCCAAACCTGTTAGATTAACTAAAGATGCGTTGCCTGCATCAACAATTTGCCCATATCCATAGCCAACTGCACTTACCCAATGTTGTACTTGACCAATATTCAGACTGCCGCCAATGTATTTAAGGTTCCCAAAGCCCGATAAACTTGTCAGCACATCATTGTCGTGAACATGCAAACTTCCTCCAATAGAATCAAGTTCTATCAGGTCGTTCAGATTTTCTAAATCGGTATTATTGACAATCCGTAGATTTCTACCGACTTTATCTAAATTATTCAAACCTAAGAAGTTATTTATGTCATTGCCCTCATATCTTACAGAGAGAGAGGACTCACTGGAACTCCGATCAACTATCTGACCTATATTCATATCCCTTCCTACGGTCTGAAGACTTTCAAGACCTTCAAAGTTAACCAGAGAAGTCTTATAAACCGAGAAGTCTCTTCCGATGTGTGTTAAGTTTTCCAAACCACTCAAGTTTTCTAATGAGGGATGAGCGAGACCTTCTACACCAATAATTAAATCCTTTTTAATAGTATCTAAATTTTCCAGTCCTTGCAGATTCACCAACTCTTGATTTGCCCTCAATTCAAGGCTGCCTATGGTGGTCAGGTTGTCCAGCCCCGTCAAAGAGGTTAATGTATTATTGTAGCTTATGTATAAACTACTATATACTGTACTCAAATTTTCCAAACCTTCCAAAGAATTTAGGGTACTATTAGACTCTATGCTTAGACTACCTACGGTATTAAGACTTTCCAAACCCACCAGAGAAGTTAGGTTGTCATTATTATGTATTTGTAGACGACCTTCAGCCTGACCAGGAATAGGTAGGGTATCTATCATAGTAAGACTTTCCAAACCTGCCAAAGAATTTAGGGTACTATTGCCACTTATACTTATACCACCTACTGTACTAAGGTTTTCCAAACCCGATAAAGAAGTTAGGCTGCTGTTATCTTTTATTCTCAAATAACCTGCGACATTAAGATTTTCCAAACCTTCCAAAGAATTTAGGGTACTATTTTCCTGTATGAATAGAAGATTACCTACTGTACTAAGGTTTTCCAAACCCGCCAGAGAGTTCAGGCTGTCGTTGTTTGCTATACCGAAATAGCCTGTAATATGGATGATATTAGATAAAGCAGTCAGATTACTAATAGGGTCGGATGAATTATAGCTACTGATATATAAATTTCCGGGTAGTTCTGTACAGTTAGGATAGTTCGTAGCGAAATTATCCACATCATATTGAGTATTGATAGATAGATTTCCTGTCGGACATTGCGCCCACGCACTAAGACAAAAAGAAATTAAAATCAAAAGTAAAATTGCTCGTTTCATTGTTATTATTTTTTTTGTTAAAAATGAATTACAAACTCAAGATGCGGGCATTTTTCGGATAGTCATAGGAACGATTTGCCCCATTTTTACAAATCAAAAATAAAATATGTGTTAGTATCTTGATTATGAGTGAGTTAATTAAGGTTTTGGAGAGTAAAGAAATAAAATTCAAAGTAAAAACACATAATTGCCTCGAAATCAAACCGGATTCCAACCATAAACCCTTGTAAACTCCCAACCTTCTTCGTTTCTTTGCGAACTAAAATCAACTCAAATTTGTAAAGCTATTCAGAAGTCAGACATAAAAATACGATGACAAGGTGCTTTTCTGCCTCACAATAAAATTATCTGACCTCTGACAGCAAAGCGTTCTGACTTCTGACCTCTGAAAAATTCTCCCCATTTAAGCATTACAACATTTCAACATTTAAGCATTGAAATTATGAAAATAACGCTTCCAGACGGCAGTGTACGCGAGTACGAATCAGGCGCATCCGCGATGGATGTGGCACTATCAATTAGCGAGGGATTGGCGCGAAATGTCCTTTCCGCAAAAGTCAATGGTGAGGTATGGGATGCTCACCGCCCTATAACCCAAGATTCGACGGTACAGCTATTGACATGGAGAGACAAGGAAGGCAAAAAGACCTTCTGGCACTCGTCGGCGCACTTATTGGCGGAGGCATTGGAGGCATTATATCCGGGCATCAAATTTGGTACGGGACCAGCTACCGACAATGGTTTTTATTACGATGTGGATACAGGCGATAAACCGATTTCTTCTGATGAATTTAAGAAAATCGAGGAGAAAATGTTGGAACTGGCGCGTCAGAAAAATGCTTTTGTACGACAAGATATTACGCGGGATGAAGCACTGAAATATTTCGGCGATAAAGGCGATGAATATAAAATTGAATTGATAGAAAAACGCGGTGCAGATGAAGCATTGACACTTTATACTCAGGGGAATTTCGTCGATTTATGTCGCGGTCCGCACTTGCCCGATACTTCTAAAATCAAGGCAGTCAAACTGATGAATGTCGCGGGCGCATTTTGGCAAGGCGATGAAAACCGCCAGCAATTGACGCGCGTATATGGTGTGAGTTTTCCGAAGGCGAAAGAACTCAAAGAGTACCTGCATATGCGCGAAGAAGCCAAAAAACGCGACCACCGCAAACTCGGTGCAGAATTGGAGTTATTTATGTTTTCCGAGAAAGTAGGGTCGGGTTTACCGATTTGGTTGCCGAAGGGAACTGCCCTCCGCACCCGCCTCGAAAATTTCCTGAAAGACGAGCAATTACGACGCGGATATAAAGCCGTCATCACGCCGCATATTGCCAAAAAAGAACTGTACATTACATCAGGTCACTTTGCGAAATACGGCGCAGATAGTTTCCAACCCATTGACACGCCGCGTGAGGGCGAACAGTTTATGCTCAAACCAATGAACTGTCCACATCACTGCGAGATTTTCGCGCATCGTCCGCACTCGTACCGCGAGTTACCGATTCGTATTGCAGAGTTTGGAACGGTGTATCGTTATGAGCAGCAGGGCGAATTGCACGGGCTGTCGCGGGTGCGTGGATTTACGCAAGATGACGCGCATATTTTTTGTACGCCGGAACAGGTGAAAGCAGAATTTTTGGACGTGTTGGATTTGACAAAATACGTCTTGAACAAGATGGGCTTTGAGGAATTTACTGCACAAATTTCCCTACGCGACCCACTCACGCCGGAGAAATATATCGGCTCAAAAGAAAATTGGGATAATGCAGAACGCGCTATCATAGAAGCCACGCAAGAAGTTGGTTTAGAAACGATTACGGAATTAGGTGAGGCGGCTTTTTACGGTCCCAAATTGGATTTTATGGTCAAAGATGCACTCGGACGTAGTTGGCAATTGGGTACGATTCAGGTGGATTATAATTTGCCGGAACGCTTTGAGTTGGAGTATATTGGTTCGGACAATGAACCGCATCGTCCGGTGATGATTCATCGTGCGCCCTTTGGTTCGATGGAGCGTTTTATCTCGGTTTTGACGGAACATTGTGCGGGTAAATTTCCGCTATGGCTCGCGCCGGAGCAGTTTGCGATATTGCCAATTAGTGAGCGATTTAACGACTACGCGAAGCAAATAGAAAACCAATTAACCGCACACGATATTCGCGGTATCATCGACGAGCGCAGCGAAAAAATCGGACGCAAAATCCGCGATGCAGAGGTCAAAAAAATTCCTTTGATGCTGATTATCGGTGAAAAAGAAGCGGCAGAAAATAAAATTGCCGTGCGTGTGCAAGGCGCGGAAGGCGGCGATAAAGGGGCGATGACGGTGGAGGAATTTGTGGCGTTTTTTAGGGAGATGGCAGATGTTTGATTCGTAAAATTAGTAGAGATAAGTTGCGGAATCTATACTTTTCACCCTAGATTCCGCAATTTATACAAGTCATATTTCGCGGAATCTATATTAAAAAGTGTAGATTCCGCGACTTATTTTTTCATGTTCAACCTCTTTTCTTTG
>JAHDEO010000428.1 GCA_020628725.1 Saprospiraceae bacterium | reverse complement strand
GCGCCGTTTTACCCAATAACAACTCGGTAAAATAACGACTTTCCACCCGCAATGCTGTGTCAAAGTCCAACATTGAGCCTTCGACCAATGTATTTAAAATGGCTTGTGGGGCGGGATAATTATTTCGCGTTTTCTGCGTCATCATGGCAGAAGCAGCGGCAAGCATAGGCGCAAATTCGGGGTCGCGTGGTGTACCGCCGGGGATTTTTCTGGATGGGTCGTCCCAGGGGCGTACGGGTTCGGGATTGGCTTTTATCCATGCGTGGGCTTTGTCTATCATGCTGTTGTGTGTACTCGCGAGTTCATCTACGAGTCCGGTAGCAAGAGCGTCTTCGGGTTTGTATCGTTCACCTCTGGTGAGTATGTCCAATGCCTTTTTCATTCCCAACAACCACATCAAACGAATAATTCCCCCCGCACCCGGCAGTAAACCCAAAGTCACTTCCGGCAAACCTATCACATGTTTTGGGTCATTGATTAAAATACGATGATTACACGCCAATGCCAATTCATATCCACTGCCTAATGCCGAACCATTCATAGCCGCCACGATAGGTACTTTCAACAATTCAATCGAACGAAAAAGGTCTTTCTGTTCTTCGATAAATGCAAAAATATCCTCCGCATCATTCGTCTCATACAAGTAATCCAAATCTCCTCCTGCCAAAAAACTCGGCTTCGCAGAGGTGATAATAACACCTGCCAATTCACCCGCTTCTTTTTCTTTCTCCAAATGCTCCAATACAGGTATGAACGCCTTCGCAATCTCATGATTAATGATATTGACCTTGCGCCCTTCCATATCTAAGGTGAGGGTGACGATGTTGGAGGTGTGTTTTTTGTATTTTATCATCTTAAAAAATGCGACAATGCGATAATGCGGCAATGCGATAATGAAATACATTGTAGCATTATCGCATTGACGCATTGTAGCATTATATTCTTTCAATAATCGTAGCAACACCCATACCGCCGCCTACACAGAGCGTTACCAATCCTGTTTTCAAATCACGTCGTTCCAATTCATCGAGCATAGTACCGAGTAGCATGGCACCCGTAGCACCGAGGGGATGACCGAGTGAGATGGCACCGCCATTCACGTTCAATATTTCATCGGGAATGTCCATTTCACGTTGAAATTTGAGGACGGGCGAAGCGAAGGCTTCATTCATTTCCCAAAGGTCGATGTCTTTGGTGGTCATTCCCGCTTTTTGGAGGGCTTTTCTTGCGGCAGGGGCGGGACCTTGTAGCATGATAGTCGGCTCGGCAGAGGTAGCAGCCGCCGCGACCACGCGAGCGCGAGGCGTTAAGCCCATTTCTTTGCCTTTCTCTTGATTTCCAATCAATAATAAAGCAGCGCCATCTACGATACCTGATGAATTTCCTGCGGTATGTACGTGTTCAATGTTTTCTATGGCAGGGTATTTATTTAATGCGACAGCATCGAATCCCAATTCACCCATCGCTTGAAAGGAAGGCATCAATCCGGCAAGGGTATCGAGTGTAGTATTCGGTCGTAGGTGTTCATCTTTCTCCAAAATCATTAAACCATTATGGTCTTTGACGGGAATGATGGATTTATCAAAATAACCATTTTCTTGTGCATGGTGGGCACGTTGTTGGGATTGAAGGGCATAATTGTCAACAGTTTCACGAGTAAAGCCTTCGATGGTGGCAATCAAATCTGCGCCGATGCCTTGGGGAACAAAACCAACCTTCGCCGCTACTGCGGGGTCGTACATCATTGCGCCGCCGTCCATGCCCATCGGTACACGACTCATACTTTCGATACCACCAGCCACGACCATATCTTCCCAACCTGAACGCACTTTCATCGCCGCAATATTGGCAGCTTCTAAACCGGACGCACAAAAGCGATTGATTTGAGTGCCGGGAACGGACTCATTCCAATCGGCATAGAGTAAAGCAGTTTTGGCAATGTCTGCACCTTGTTCGCCTACAGGGGTGACGCAGCCGATTACAGCATCGTCTATTGACTTGGTATCTATGTTGTTGCGTTCACGTAAGGCACGTAGTACGACAGCCAATAGTTCTACAGGCTTGACTTCGTGCAAACTGCCCGTCTTTTTCCCTCGCCCACGCGGTGTACGCACCGCATCGTATATGTAAGCCTCTCTCATTGTTCAATGCTTAAATGCTTAAATGATGAAATGCTTAAATACGAATGAGTGAATGAGTGAATTTTGAATGAGCGAATACATACAATGCCTGAATTTTATTATAATGATGTAATGCTTAAATATTCTAATGATGAATAAATTGAGTTTTTTATTTTGGCGGTTTTTATCATAAAAAAACATATTCTTAATAAATCAAAAATGATTTATTCACTCATTCGAAATTCACTCATTCACTCATTATTATTTAAGCATTTTTGCATTGCATCATTTCAACATTGCAAGTTTACGGTTTTTTGGTAAATAAAAAAAGGAGCAGCCCGTCGGACTACTCCATTTTAGTTATTCATTGAAAAAGTTTATTTGGTTGGTGGTTGCTATATTTTAACTGATAAATTCACGTTAGTTTTACACTTCGTTTGAATTTATACTTGGACTTATTAATCATTTACTTTAATAAATTTCTGTGCGCTTGAGTGCCAATCATCACCTTCCAATCTGATGAAGTATGTACCCGCTGCAAGTCCTGCTACTGAATAATGCAGTGCATTGACACCCTCAATCATATTGATTTGTTTGGTGAGTAAAGTTTTGCCTTCTACATTAAGAATATTGATGTGTGCAGATTGATTAATTTTGGAGAAAACATTCATGTTAATCTGTCCCGCACTGCTAACAGGATTTGGATAAATATCCAAGATGTCACTCACTGTACCGTCAAAACATGTCGTATTGATTCTGATAACTTCCGTATATTCGTAAGTACCGTCTAAGTCAACTTGCTTTAAGCGGTAATAATTTTGAATATTAGGATTAGTATCGGTAAAGTTATAATTAACAAAAGTTTGTGAATTACCTGCTGCATCGACACGTCCAATTTCTGAATAGTTGATACCATCGGCACTGCGTTCTACGACGAAGAAATGTGAGTTGGTTTCTGTCGCAGTTTGCCAATTTAGATGTGTTGCGCAGTCACGCTCTTCTCCTGTGAAACTGACTAATTCAACGGGAAGTGGACATAGCTCACCAAAACATCTGGATAGATCGCCATAAATACTCTCAGAAGTAATGACTCTGACAGGTACTCCGTTAGCATCTATATACACCTCACCTACAAATGTAGGTGGAAATCTAGCTTGCGGGTGAAACTCAAGGTCGAAACAAGCGGCTTCATCTAAGACATCAAATCCGACGCGTCCTACCGGAATCCATCTGTCGTCAGTAGCCAATACACCATCTCCACCTTGTAATTCTACATTGTAGGAAACAACAGTGTCGAGAGAACCTGTGAGATTGTGCGGAGAGTAGAGTGTGAAACCAAGCGGACCACTTCCCCCCGGAATGAAGCCTGTTAATAATTCTTCAGCAATCGCGGGATTGGCGAGTGCTTCACGATTAAATGAGAAGCGATAGTTTTGCTCGCTCATAAAAAAGCTGGATCCTTCGGCAGCTTTCACTTCTATGTCTACAAGGACACCATACGGCTCCTCGCAAGTTGCTTCTTGAGTGACAGCGAATCTGACTTCACTTACACCATTTTGTGCGTATGCACTAATGAAAATAGATAGTACAAAGACAATTGCTAGGTATAGTTTTGCTTTTCCCATGATATTATTTGTTTTGTAGAATACGTTGGATTTATTTACTTGAGTAAAGAAAAAATCGAATTTTTATTATGAATTATGTTTGGATTTCTTTGAGAGGATAAGATAAACTTATAATGTCTACACGATATACGGTTTTTATGGCATAAAGTTTCCACTCTAAAGAAGTATCTAATCTATGACAGATTATTACCGATAAACGTTGCACTAATTTTCGATGTTAACTAAATAAAAATTCAGGTTTCTGCATTATTAACTATCGGAACATTGTAGCAAAGTCTAATTGAAGAGGTATGGTACAAAAAAACTCACTTTACAAAAGACGTTAAAATTTATTCAAAATTAACATCACTTCTCTTCATATCCAAAGGATTTCAAAATATTTAATCGACTGATGAACAACATCCCTATTAAGGCGGGAAGAATCACATTAATCAACCACAAACCAAAAGTAGAGGATAAAATTCCTAATGTATTGGCGGTAAAAAATGCCCATACGCGCAGCGCAACGTTGCCGCGTACTGCCAAGCCATAGACAGGCGGCAGCGGTACGCTTGTTTGTACAAAAAATATCAGCGCGATACTCGACAAGCCCAACAAGAACGGCACTTGAATGCCAAAAAACAATAATAATAAGTAGTATTGCAATGAATAGACAAAATACCTCGAAGCAGAAATGAATAAGACCGTCAGCAGTGTAACCGCAGTATAGCGATTGAGGACTTCAAAGTGCCGCACGAAACGACGAATGTAAGGAATTTTTTTACATAAAGGAATTGCCAAATCTACATTCAAATAAAACAAAATAAGCAACAATGACATCAATATCGCCGAAATTGTTGTTCCCAACATCACGAGGTAATCTACTTCGATTTTTTCCGAAACGAAATATGACAGACCCGCCATACCTGCTACCAATAAGACGACCCATTGGCTAAAACTTCCGACAGCCGTTGCGACTACTGTTGCGATTTTATTTTCGGGTTTTACGACGAGGATGCGTCCGCCGTATTCGCCCAGTCGGTTAGGTGTGAAAATGGACAGTGTAACCCCCGCCAAAATACCCTGAAATGCTTTGAAAAACGGCACATCTTCAATCGTTTTTATCAGGCGTTGCCATTTTAGGGTTTCGAGTGACCAGTTGATAGGCATCAATAGAAAGACCAAGCCCAAAAGCCATAATTGACCGCCCTGAAGTTCATTTAAAAATGTCGCCCAAATCTCGCTAATATTCTCTTTAGCAATGATTTGTACATACAAAGCCCACGTTAGTAAACCGCCTACGATAAGTTTGATGAGAAGGTTGAGCCGTCGGCGCTTGCGGATGTAATCCACCGCGCGTTTGCCGCGTTTGAGATGATGTTTTACTCTTGTTTTGAGCTGGCTCAATGATAGGAAAAATTCCAAATAACAAATTCCAAATCCCAAGTTAATTGGTGAATTGGAATTTGGAATTTGGTGATTGGAATTTATAAATGGTGGAGAATACCGGAGTCGAACCGGTGACCTCTTGCATGCCATGCAAGCGCTCTAGCCAGCTGAGCTAATCCCCCTTTTTGTCAACTGGGAAAGCAAAAATACGAAATCAAAACTAATATTGCGAAAATTTTAGCAAAAGACTAGCATGTATTTTTTTAGAATAGGAGTACGGATTTAGCGGATTTAAAGGATAACTACCGAAATACGCGCAGTAGAAAATCCGTATTATCTGTACTCCTATCCTGATTTAGTTATTTCTAAACATGCCTTATTTCTCTAAGCTATTTACTTGATAATCATTCGATTGGTAACGATATTATTACCTTGTTCAATGGCGTATAGGTATATGCCTGATTGGAGTTGAGTGCCATCAAATGTAATAGTGTTTTCACCTGTTATCATTGTTATCTGTTCGTGATGTATCATTTTTCCCATCAAATTGAACACCTTAAAATCGAACTCGCCTGATAATTCAGTATCTATCGTAATAGTCGTGGTGGTGCTGAATGGATTAGGTACATTTTGCCTCATGCCGATGGCATTGGCGAATGCATCATCGGTTGATACAATACATTCATCGCAGTTTTCTTCGGTGCAAATTTTGATGCTATATATGCCGGGAAAAACTTCAATAATATCGTCGGGCTGACTGGGGAAATTAACAGGAAGTACGAGTTGTGCTCCGATATTCACCGTAGTAGTGGTGTAGACAACAGGTTCATATACATCTGCTTGTGTAGGTGTCCCCGAAAACAGCACGCATCCCGTCGTTAATTGCTCAAATAAGCATGTAGGTGGTTCGCAAGCATAATCCACACCGGGCGGCAAACCTCCAATACTATCCACCAATACACTCAAAAGGGCTAAATCTATCACGACACCATTAAATTCTACATCAAATATAGAATCCGGTACTGCGGCGGTGAATAATTGTTGGTAAGGCGAATTGACGCAACCCGAATTTAGAGAGGAAGTCGTGCTACCAATAGGGTCGGGTAGGGGATAGACACCAGCCGTAGAGTCTGCATAAATTGGGTTGGGGGTGCAATTTTGCGCTTGTAATTGCATTGTAGCAGATACGAAGAGGAAAATAAGCGATAAGTGTAAGGATTTTTTCATAAAATTA
>JAHDEO010000427.1 GCA_020628725.1 Saprospiraceae bacterium | reverse complement strand
TCTTTGTTTACCCTAGAGAATCTACTCAACAATAACATTACCTGTCTATCAGGATAATGTTCATAGCTAAATCTCAAAGCTTCTTCAAGCCTGTCATTTAGTATCATTTCAGAGACTTTTTGCCGTAGTTCTTCTCCGTTCATAATTTAGCCTGTTTATGTATTTGGAAATCCGAATCTAAGAAAATTCACAAAAGTGTCTTAAAAGATAGTCAGTAATATTGTTCGTTACTTATTTTGTAACAGGTTGAATGTAAGTTGCTCCCTTCAGAATTAATTACTTCCCAATAATAACAAAAATACGTATATCTTTGTTTCTTTTCAATAAAAACCATACATTTTTTATCCATGTGAGGTAGCGCGATACCGCCGATTCGCGCTCGTAGTATGATGCTTGCGGTTGGTGGTGCAGTGGTCAGGTAAGCGGTAGGCGCGGGCTGGAAGTACCACGCTACGGCGGGGAAAGTATACATTTTTTGTTGATGTGTGTGAAGATAGAGAGACGCTTTGTTTACTCTTCTTCGGAATCACTCAAGATAAAGTCCTGAAAATCCGGATTGAAAATATTCGACATCAGCAAGTATGTTTTCTCATCGAAAAAGCCGTCCTGTCCATACGCGGCGGATTTTGAAGGTCGAAATTGTAAGCTACACTGATGAGATAATAGGCAGCTTGAAGTCTCTCGACAAGGCTTTTGGATTGCCAATATCCATATTGCATATCCGCTTCTTGGAAAGTCTGTTTTTTGAAGTGTGTTCTGTCCAGACGGTATTCTTGATTGTTCATGGTATCAAATTTACGATAAATATTTGATTTTTGTTTGGGAAAGACCATACATTTCCCTTCAACATGACGTAGCGCGCTACCTCCGCCTTGCGTCACGTATGCGTGGCTAAACTGACGCGAGACGCGGGCTGGAAGCACCGCGCTACGGGTGTGTTACGTGCGCCATTTCACACCCAATGACCACCATCTACCGGGCATTTTCGCGCCGAGTATTTCTTGGTAATCGGTATTGGTAAGGTTTTGAATTTGGGTGTATATGGAGAAGTTATTGTTCAAGTGATAACCCAAACGGAGGTTGCTGACGAAGTAACTTGCTTTGATTTCTCCATTGACTTCATTTACGATTTCCTCTTGACGGGTGATGAAATTGTCGTACCAACCTAAGGTGAAGTTTTTGTAATTCGCATCTACGATGAAGGATACATTATGCTTGGGGTGATTGGCGATGTACTTGGAAAGTTGGTCAGCATCGGCGACGGTTTCGATGTAGGTGTAGCCGACTTTTCCTTTGATGTTCAGCGAATTATTAATTTTGAATTTTCTTTCCAAATCAATTTCTACGCCTGATGTTTGGGCTTTGGAGATGTTGTCGGCGTAGAAGTACTCGGTGTTTTCTTGTAGGTTGGGGAGGTTGGTGATGTCGTTGGAATTGCGGAGGGCGAAGTCTATTAAGTTGGTGGAGTGGCGATAGAAGACTGTTCCTGACAGCTTGAAGGAAGAAGGTAAAAAGATGTCTGCACCAAAGTCGAAGGAGTTCGATTTTTCGGCTTTGAGGTCGGGATTTCCGGCATTTCTACCCGGCGCGAGGCTTGGAATTTGATAGGACACATATCGCTCCGTGAAGTCCGCTGCACGCACCGCACGCCCATACGAGGCGCGTAAGATGAAATTTCTCAGGCGATAACTCACACTCGCCTGTGGTAAAAATTCCAAACCGAAATTTGTATCATATTCGAGTCGTAGACTTGCGTTGGCGTGTAAATTTTCATTTACATTATGCGAAAAAACGCCATACACTCCATAGGAAGAATTATTGTGGTCTCCCCTATCGGTGCTGTTGATATTTTTATTTAAAAACTGTAGTCCTGCGCTGATACTTGTGTTGGTATTTAATTGATAAATATCTGAAAGATTGAGAAAAGTTTGTTTGGTTGTGTGTTCATTTGCTGTGAAAAGCGGGTTGAATTCAAAGAAATCATCGACAATTTTGTAGCCGCCATTCAGCTCAAATGTGTGTGCGCCCATATCGTAATTTAGGGCAAATTGTGTCCATATATTTTTCGTATTTTCGGTTGATTCATCGTAGGCACTGCGGGTGTAGAAATATTGAGCCGCAAAATCGCGTCGGTCGTGTCCCATGCGTATGTAGGCGCGTAGGCTGTCGGTAATTTGGTAGGCAAAAGACGCCGAGTAGGTCTTGATATCGAAGAAGTTGCGTCGTAAACTATCGGAAGCGATTCCTGCTAAAAAGTTGGGATTGACCAATTCTTCTCCGTCTGCAATATTAGATTTGTAAGAAGCCGAAACCGACCATTTTTTATCATTATGAAATACACCTAAATCTGTACTATTTAGGTTGTGTTTACCAATTGCGACATCTCCAACGGTGTTGAATCCTTCTTTTTGTCCTTGATTTAAGTAGTTTTTCGTTTTAATATGAATCAAACCACCGACTGCATCGCTGCCATAAGATGCTCCGGCAGGTCCTTTGATGACTTCTATACGCGCAATTTCGGAAAGTGCAACGGGAATGTTGTTATTAAAGTGTGCTGTAAGCGGGTCATTGAAACGTACATTATCGACCATTACCAATACTTGTGAAAAGGTACTACCACGCATCCCAATATCTGCTTGTACGCCAAAGCCATTGCGCGAGTTGATATTCAAACCCGTGATGTAACGCAAGGCTTCATCTACGGTAGTGATGGGCATTTGTTGGAGTTCTGCGCCGGAGATGACTTCTACGCTTCTACCCGTTTTGTAATTTTCAACAGGTATGCGTGTGGCGGAGACCATGATTTCTGAAAGAGGGATGGTGTCTTGGGCAAAGGCGGTTGTAATCGCCAAATTCAGTAAGATAAATAGTGTGAGTTTTTGCACTTAACAACAGATTTGTGTGTGTGAAATAAAATTTGAAGGCGCAAATGTACGGTAAAATTGTACAATCTCGCAATGGCTATTTTAGCTGCTTAGCCATCGTTTAATTTCTTCTTACAAATCAATCATTTTCATAATTTTATACATATAAAATACAACTTGGCGATTGAAATCGCCAGTACGCATAAAAAAAGGTCGTTCCAAATGGAACGACCTTTTTTTAACGTGCAGGCTGGAAGCCTGTATTACTTTCCTGCTAATGTGTAATTTGCTCTTGCGTAGATGTATCGACCATTGAAACCCAATGGATACGTACCATCATACTGGAAAATACCACCAAAAGCGATGTCTTTACGCGCTTTATCCGGATAAACATCCAATAAGTTGTTGGCACCGATAGACACGCGTAAGCCGTCCGTTACTTCATACGCCAATTCTAAATCTGTGCGAATTTTAGAAGTGAATTCTTGTTGAACGAGATTGCCCAAGTCATTGAATTCTGCCCAAGTGATGTTGCCAAAGCGAACATTTTTGAAAATCGCGCTGAAATCACCCACTTTGTAGTCAATCATTAAGTTGAATACGTTGGTTGGTGTACCTTTTTCGATACGCGTGATTTGCATTTCACCCAAAAGAGGTATATCAGTAAATTCTGCAATCGCACTCGGTGTAGGAATACTTCTATTACCGTCAGCATCTTCGTCAACGTTGGTTACTTTTGTTTGGTTAAAGTTACCTGAAAGGATGAATCTGACTCTGCTATTGTCATTAATAGGCAAGCCATAACGCAAGATAACATCAAGTCCCGTAGTGCTGGTATTCAATGCGTTGGTGAAGTAGGTTGCTGCACCTGCGCGAATATCTTGTGTGAGTAGATAAGCCGCAAGTTCGTCTCCTCTGAATTGCTCAGAAAGGATGATACGGTCGCGTACTGCAATATTGTAAGCATCCACTGTAAGTGCAAATTGACCTGAATTATAGGTCAAACCACCACTAAGGTTGACAGATTTCTCTGCTTCAAGTGGTTGTGCACCAAGTGCCGCAGCTACATTTCCTTCTCCATCATCACGATATGGGAAAATACCTGTTTCAACCAACTCCGTACCGAAAGTGGTTGTTTGGATAGCCGTGTAGTTACCTTGTGCCAATGAAGGCGCGCGGAAACCTGTACTTGCTGCTGCTCTGAGAGCAAAACCTTCAGCAATTTCGTATCTTGCAGCTACTTTTCCGGTCAATGTACCACCGAAATCAGAGTAGTTTTCAAAACGACCTGCTACACCAAGTGTGAAAGCATCAGTAATGTCTGTTTCAACATCAGCATAGACACCAAAATTGCTACGGCTTTCATCTACGGCTGTTTTCCAACCCGGGAAGCACTGGCAACCTGCGCTTGCACCGTTTCCTACATTAGGTCCGTCTTGGATACCGCCCGAAATGTCATTACCATCGTAGTAAGAAGCAATTTCGCCTTGTTCGATTTGATAATTTTCACTTCTAAACTCTGCACCCAGTGCAACGTTCAAAGGACTTGCAAAAGCTCCGACATCAATACCGCGCACCACGTCCAGATTGGTAATACGTTGATTGAATACCAATGTACCGTCATACATTTCGGTTTTTTGTTCGGGGGTTTCGCCCGTAACAGGGTCAGTAGGGAAAGTAAATTGTCCAAGTCCGCCCATAGAGGTGTTGTGCGTATTTTTCATGTCCAGTCTAAAGCGGTTGCCACCAACAACTTGGCTTAAATCCCAGTTCCAACCAGACACTTGACCTTTGACACCAACTGTACCGGAGAAATCCGTCAACGTAGGTGCAATCAAAGGTAAAAAGCCGTCTTCATAGATAGAACGTGTCGTACGATTATCCAATGCACGACGGTAGAAACAACCGGATTCACCTTGTCTTTGACTAAGTCCTGCGAAAGCATAAGCTGTTACACTTCCAACAGGAATTTCAGCATTTACAAAACCACTAATATCTTGGAAATCAGCATCTCCCCAGCGGTGGTGCAAGCGGTCAATCGTAGCTTCGCGCGGGTCAAGCGTACCTAATGTATCTGTATAAAAATACTGGCGGCGATTGTCCACACCATCTCTATCTGTTGGATTTTGCTTACGATATTGGAGGCTTACATTTAATGCGCCACCATCGCCGATAGCAAAACCTTTACTGGCACTGAGGTCAATTCTTTGACCGTCTGTAATATTTACATTTTCAACTTCTTCAGTCCAGTTTGTGATATAATCACCTGTGCTTGGGTCAAGAATAGAACCGTTGGCGTCACGAATGTCTTGATTTGTTAAACCATCAAATAATCCTTCGTCGGCATCGTAGCCGCGCTCCATAGTGGTAACGTGTGTACCGACATTAATACCGAGATTCAAATCTGTACTTTTCTTCAATACAACGTTGATGACACCTGCGATAGCATCAGAACCATACTGAGCAGCCGCACCGTCGCGCAATACCTCAATACGCTCGATAGCAGAAGCCGGAATTGCGTTCATATCTACACCTGTAGAACCGCGTCCTACTGTACCGTTGACGTGTACGAGGGCGTTGGTGTGACGACGTTTTCCATTGACCAATACGAGTACTTGGTCAGGTCCCAAACCACGCAAAGTTGCGATACGAAAGTGGTCACTACCATCACTGATAGATTGCTTTGGCGCACTGTACGAAGGTACCAACATTTGAAGTACTTCGACGGTCTGTGTAGCACCTGTCGCTTGAATTTCTTCTGCATTAATGACATCAATCGGAACGGGCGAATCAACCACAAGGCGGTCTTTTCTACGTCCCATAACAACGACTTCTTCCATACCTACGGCATCTTCGCCGAGTTGAATATTGACAGTATTGGTCGCACCGCCTTCTACTGCAATGGTCTGTACATCAGTACCATATCCCAAATAATCAAATTGGAAAGTATAGGTACCGGCAGGAACTTGTAGGGAGTAATTCCCATCAATATCGGAAATTGTACCTGTACCAAGTTCGACGCAGCGTACCGTACCACCGATGATAGCTTGTCCGGTTTCGTCCGTCATTTTACCGGAAACAGTGCCTTTTTGGGCAAAAAGTCCACCCGCAAATAGCAGCATCGCTAACAGGCAACTTAATGTTTGTAGTGTACTTTTCATACGTAATAATGATTTAAAATAGTTAGTAATGATTAATTTTGAATGAGCAAATTTTGAATTCTGAATGAGTGGGTTTGATACCATATATTCATCATGCAAAATTCTTCAAAACAATCTTTATTGAAACACATTCGAAGTGCATAAAACGTTTGTTTTCTGCACATTTTCAAAGTAAATGTACACTAAAATTTATATAAAAATAACAAAGGCTTGTTAAAATTTGATGGAAAGGTAGGGCGACACTTCCAGTCCGTGCCTCGTCATTTGGTCAATAGTTATCGGAATTGACCATTAATTGGGTAGCACTGTTAAGTGCTAAATATTGGTAGTCTTTTTATGGCAAAACCCTTTCTGAG
>JAHDEO010000426.1 GCA_020628725.1 Saprospiraceae bacterium | reverse complement strand
TGTTATGCTAACAAATAATATCAGCTTTTGGCTCAATTTATTTTTTCTATTTTACCTAAGGAATGATGACAAAATAAATTTACATTTTTGACTGCTTCTTTTGCGCTTATTTTTCACTTTGAAATCAATCATTTATCCCGATAAACTCATACTTTCA
This sequence comes from Saprospiraceae bacterium, assembly GCA_020628725.1. Lineage (GTDB taxonomy): Bacteria > Bacteroidota > Bacteroidia > Chitinophagales > Saprospiraceae > JAHDEO01. The sequence goes on along the minus strand of JAHDEO010000426.1, from coordinate 6,234 downwards.
AAGCAAAAACTAAACACAAAACTACCTACTCAAGAATGTAAATTTATTCTCTCATCATTCCTAAAGACTAATCGCCCCAGTTGCGAAGTAACTTGAATTAATTTAACAAAAACCAAATTAACATTACATTAGTATTACAGAATGATAGAATCGTCTATCTTTGCAGCTAAATTTGAAAATTCAGTCGATAGTCGATAGTCCATAGACAAGCGCGAAAAGATTCTATGGACCATCGACTATCGACTACGGACTAACTAACCATGTCATACATTATCTCAATAATATTATTGCTTGCCTTTGGAGCAGGTTTGTATAAAATGTTTGAAAAAGCCGGAGAAGCGGGCTGGAAAGCTATCGTGCCGGGACTCAATCTGTACACTTGGATAAAACTAACCGGACGTCCGATGTATTGGTTGGCTTTGTTGCTCGTGCCGATTGTCGGAATTTTTATTTTTGCCTATATGTTGATTGATATGGTGAAATGTTTCGGCAAGTTTGGTTTTTGGGAACAGGCTTTGGCGATTGTCGTACCGTTTTTCTATTATCCGTTTATTGGTTTTCAAAATGAAGAAAAATATCTGGGTAAAGCAGTGGTGATGAGCAAGGAAAATCCCATTAAAAAATCAGTATTCAGAGAGTGGGCAGAGGCGATTATTTTTGCGGTATTTGCGGCGACATTCATACGAATGTTTTTGATAGAAGCGTATACAATTCCTACGCCTTCGATGGAAGGCTCGCTTCTGGTGGGTGATTTTTTGTTTGTGAGCAAGTTGAGTTATGGCTCGCGGATGCCGATGACGCCGATACAATTTCCATTGGTACATAATAAGATTCCGTTTATCGGTAATGAGTCCTACAGTGAAGCTGTGAAATGGGACTACCGTCGATTAGCTCCCATTCGCGATTTGAAACGTTATGACCCTGTGGTATTCAATTTCCCTGAGGGAGATACCGTCGCTTTCAGAAAAGGTGTGTCGCGTACTGCGATGCAATACACGCATTATTATGGTCTGAAAAGGCAAATCGGCGAACAAGCCACTAAGCGCAATTACGACCTCGTAACACGTCCGCTCGACAAGCGTGATAATTACATCAAACGTTGTGTAGGTTTACCGGGTGACATTATCGAAATCAAAGACCGCGTATTATATGTCAATGGCGAAGAAGCGCGAAAGCCCGAAGGTTTGCAATTCAGCTACCAAGTGAATCCCACTGCGGGGAAGCCTAACCAAAAATGGTTGGATGAATTGGATATTGACTGGGATGCAGAGCGTAGTAAAAATAGAGGTGTCATGTTCCTAACTGAAAAGCAGGTAGAAGGCTTGCGAAAAGATAGTACACTTCAAATCAAGGCTCTCATAAATGACCCAAATCCAAGCATATTCCCGCACGATGGCAGAGGTTGGAGTATGGATAACTTTGGTCCTGTGACGATTCCGAAAAAGGGTGAAACTATCAACATTGGTCCGAAAAATATTAATATCTACAAACGTGTTATCAAAGATTACGAGGGCAATGACCTTAAAATCGGAAAAGGCGGTATCGAAATCAACGGCAAACCTGCCACGCAATACACCATCCAACAAGATTATTACTGGATGATGGGAGATAATCGCCATAATTCGGAGGATTCGCGTGTATGGGGCTTTGTACCACAAGACCATATTGTAGGTAAACCTTTGTTCATTTGGATGTCTTTGAAGAATGGGAAACTGTTTGGCGGAAAAAATGAAAATGGTGTGAAAGAAAAAGGCGGTATTAATTTCAAACGCTTATTCAGAGGTGCAAATGACATGGCAGAGTGATAATGATTAATGCTCAATGATTAATGATTAATATTTTTTTATCATAAGGAACTTTTGTTGATGGTCGTGCGTTGTGTTAGTAATTTTCGGAGCTAAAAAAAATAAAAAAATTTCGTTTTAGGGTTGCGTAATTTAAAAAACAATTATACTTTTGCACTCGCTGAAACAAACACACAAGGTGTTACGTACAACATAAAACAGCGCACTTCAAAAATAAAAATGCTGGTCTGGTAGTTCAGTTGGTTAGAATACCTGCCTGTCACGCAGGGGGTCGCGGGTTCGAGTCCCGTCCAGACCGCTTTGATTATCAAAAGGTTATGAGTTTTTCCACTCATAACCTTTTTTTATTTGCAAGCCATTTGCAAGCAAAAACGCTTATTTTCTCTCCACCGTCATTTCAAGACAATTTTAGCTCTTCAAACAACAGCTTACCGACAAATCATTCACAGATTAAAAGGGTGTCGTGTGATTTTCACATTAAATTGAGAAAAAATGTAAAGAACAAATTCTCTTCCACATGTGGCTTTCTCCAAAGTCAAATAGTTGATAATCAGATAAAAACATAAAATGTAGCCTATCTCTTAACGCTAAAAAAGGTATTCCGAGGTGACTGTTTTCTCCATGATCTATTGAAAAACTACTGTTAATTTGCCTGTAAACAACGCCCAAACCATTTACTAACTAAAAATTATACAGGCATGAGGAATTTTCCCGTCATCAGACCACCACCAAAAAACCGCTAACAAAATGTCAGCGGCGTGGAAAGACAAAAGTCTAACCAAAGTACAAGGGACATAATATATCATTACGATAAAAAAGTCAAGACCTTTCTTCTTTTCTCACCGCCGAAGGGCTAATCTCAGTCCACACAAGCCAATTCATCATTATCCAACCATTAAAGTCGAATTGATTATGGAAGTCATCTGCTTGGAGACGCAAGCCTTCTACGCACTCGTTGAAGAAGTCGTTGACAGGCTGAAAGCGGAACACAACATTGAGAAGGATTTATGGATACCTGATACGGAAGCTATGCGATTGTTAGGGATACGTTCCAAGACAACGTTACAGAAGCTACGGGATTCAGGTAGCATCAAGTTCACCAAGGTTAGCCGTAAAGTATTGCTCTATAATAGAACGTCAATCATGGAATATTTGGAGTCCAAAGCGCAAAATACTTTCTGATGAACGATACAAATAACAGGTATATCGCCGGATTCAACGTCGGTTACTTAATGGCTAAATATTGCCCCAAGGTAGTCGAGCGTTTGACGGCAGGTATCCGTCAAACATTTGATTTCTTGGAAGGTATGAAAGCCGGACAACAACAATATGAACAAGAATTGGCACAAGAAATGGACGAAATCGCCCGCATTCGCAATTCCTCCAAAGACCTACACAGAGATATAGATTAATCTGACATGTCAAGTTTTATTTGGAGGTTGTTGGTAGGAATTCATGCCGACAACTTCGCTCGGAATCTGCTTCGTAAACGAGTCTCAAACTCGAAAATTAGCGGGCTGGGCATCTATTTACATAAATTAAAATATTATGAACAAAAATAAGACGGACTTTGCTCAAAAGTTTCACAATGAGTGGGGCGCGAAGGGTAAAGAGCCGAGTATCATTCAAGGGGTGGAAGCCCCAAAATTAAAAGCACACCTCAAATCTGAATACAAACGTATTGAAGAAAAATCACGTAAGGATGCCGTTGATACGGCAGCACGACAGCGTCCGTTGGAGCATGGCGACAACCTCTCTACCTATGTCATGTACTTGGCAGAAGAGTCAAGTTCGCTCAACAGTGAGGTCAGTAGTGTACTGCAAGCCGAAGGGATGCCTGATTACAAAAAACAGGCTAAAAACTTCGCTGACGAGGAAATGGAATTGCTTGATGAAGACTTGTCAAAGGTCGAAAATCAATTACTCAATAAGGCGCGTGACCTGCGCGATATAGAGGAACGGGACACCTATTCATGGGGCGCACTTCCCTTCATAATTATTGCTGTAGTCATAGGTGTATTTGGTGATATGTTATACAATGCCAAGGCGTTACAAGCCGCAGGGTTGAATTACTTTGAATCTTTGTTTGTCGTTGTTCCGGTCATCATCGGCATGGCGGCAGGTGGTTACTTTCTTGTTTCTGAATTAAAAAAGGATGAAACCGAGAAAAAGTCGTTTGTGAAAATATTTCTTTCGGCAGCAACAATTCTCGTTTCGTTTGTGGTCATGGGATACATCCGCGCGATATATATAAAAGAAATGAGCAATGTTGATATTTCGCTGGGATTCAGCACCTTAACCTTTGTAATTTTCAATATTTTTATATTTGGTGGTGTCTCTGCTATTTTCCATTTTCTTTTTCCGACACGCGAACAGGTACGTATTCGTCGTGAACATAACAAAATCGCCGGAGAGGTAAAAGTATTGGAAGCTGCCAAAGCTACGATTATCGAAAACAAAAAGTTGTTGAAAAGTTGGTTGAGCAATACCCTCCAGACGGCAAATGACATTATGAATTATCACAATGCTTTGCTCAATGAGAATGTTAGTTTTTTCCGTAAAACGGCGGCGCATTGGATACGCGAAGTTTCGACTCGCTTACCCTACACACCGGATTGCATGACGCAGAATTTACCGCGTGTAAACTGTCGCTATGTGAAAACTGACAGTAAATTGTTGAATCAAAAAAATACGACGAATGAGGTGTAGATTAGGTGTGTTTATGTTGTGCATGGTTGTACAGGCTGTTTTTTCAGCCTGTACACAAAACACTACCGATACCGCATTGACGGTTATCCGCGATGTCACTGACAGCAATATTACATTTCCAAAAGTCGAGGAAGTACAGCGACTTTTAACTGCGGCAAATGATATGTGGGCAGGTGTTCAATTCCGCTTCACCTTCATTGAAGATGTGGAGTATGGCAGGGAACATGTGTTGAGCATCTCATCCGAATGGGCATTATTTTCTAACGAACTCGAACGCAAAAAGGAGTTCAAGCACTTTCGGGAGAAAGTGGACTCTATTATCAATCTTCCGCAGGACTCTGTACGCGATTATTCGGTCGTATATCCGGTAGTTGTCAGGGAAGTCAACCGTATGGCTGAGGACAAGGACGACGAAAGAAGAATCGTTGCGGTATATAGCGATTTACTTGAAAATACCAATTTACTGTCTATGCTGGTCGATACGACTCAAAAGTTTGACGAACAGCTTTGGCAGGGTTTGGAGAAATCTTACGATAGCAAATTGAATGACGACCTTCAGGGAATCGAGGTTTATTTCGTTTATCAGGCGCAAAACCTGACAGCCTCTCACAAATTCTCCGCTGTTTCAAAGTTGTATAGACAACAACTCGAAAAACGCGGGGCAAAAGTTACCATTACTGCAAATCTCTAAGGCATGGCAAGTGGTAAAAAAGAACGGAAAGGATTACTCACCAACTTAGTATTCTATGTTGCATGGGTAGTCTTTTCTTTTTGTTTCAGAATCTTTCTGATTTGCCTTTATATCATTACCAAACTCGCCGAAATTGCACTTATCCATATCAATAAAATTCTCGAAATGGTCATCAAAGGCAAATCATAAAATAAAAATAATATGTTTTTCGTTATGATTCAAATTAATTAGTGGAATTGCTTGGTGTGATTTTTCAAGGAACGGGTAGGTTGTTCAATGTAAATTTTCGCAATAGTGATGAGCATGACCTCACCGGACAATTTCTACCTGAAACCGAGCTACTTTCAAAGCGTGAAAAGGGTTTTAACCTTACTGGCAAACGGCAAATGTCGGTACAGAATTCGACCAAAAACGCATTAATTTTGGGTGCCAGCGGTGTAGGTAAGTCATCCGTAATTTTAATTCCCTCTATTCTGACAATGGACGGCTCATTTATCATCCACGACCCAAGTGGTGAGCTACATCTGAAGACTTCCGGCTTTTTGTCTCGACGGGGTTACGAGGTCAAAATTCTCAATTATACCAAACCGGAAATCTCTGTCGGTTTCAACGTACTTACTCGTGCAAATAACAAAGCGGAAATTTCCAAAGTAGCAAATACACTTGTTCGCGCCTCTTTGAAAGGAGGTAAGGAAAATCCGTTTTGGAATATCCAAGCCTGTTCAATTTTAGTCTTACTGATTTCAATGGTAAAAAAAATGAGACTGGAACACCAGCATCTGGCAAATGTGCGGCGTATGCTGCAAGTCATGTCCGGTGACCCGAAAAAGATTGACCGACTCGTTGTACAATATGGTGATGAGGCTCTAATGGATTCGTATTTATCATTTGTAGCAATGGCTCCAAATACTTTCACGAGCATTTCTGCCACAGCACTTGCAGCACTAAATATCTTTGAAGATGAGCAAGTCGCACGGGTGACTTCTGTTGATACGTTGGATATGGAAAGTTTCCGCCGTCGTAAAGTCG
>JAHDEO010000425.1 GCA_020628725.1 Saprospiraceae bacterium | reverse complement strand
TGTGGTGGGATGTATGGCGAGTAGGTGTGGCACCATTCGTAGGGACAAGGCATGCCTTGTCCCTACGAATGGTATTTTTTTATCCAAAAATATCTTTTGCATTTAATTGAAAATCAATAGTTTCACATGTCGCTATGCCATTGTCGTCAATAATTTCCTTGAATAAATACTTGTCTCCGTCAGGCTGACGATATACATGGATTTTATAGTCATTCAAATCTATCACCCAATATTCGGGGATGCCTGCGAGGGCGTACATTTGTAATTTTTCTCCGGTATCAAATTCAATCGAAGATTCAGCAATTTCAATGAGTAGGTAAACGTCTTCGGGTTTAGGGTGGCGTTTTTTGTACGTTTGTTTGGGAAGTTTTACGACAGCTAAATCCGGTTCAGGAGAAGAACCATCGGGAATGAGTATCGGAAATTGACACCGTATCACCGCTTTTCCTCTAAGTTGCTCCGCAAGTGTATCGTAACACTCGCTTGTCACGTATGCGTGTGGACTGTTTATTGGACTCATATATCGTATTTTACCATTAATCAACTCCACCCGTGCATCACGCGGAATAATCCCTACTTCTGCCATTTTGTAGTAATCATCAATGGTCAGCAAAAATTCTTTCGTTATCGGTGCTGTTGCTGTCATGCTATTATTTTTCTTGTAATTTAAGGGTTTATCGGGAAAAATCAAAACAGACCATACCCTTGCGTATATTTTCCCTATCTGTCCAAACTCTGAAAAGTATCAATCAGCAAGTCTGTTCCTTCAAAGCTATCGCTCACCTGCACGAAGGTAAGTCATATTTGTTATTTTTCAAAATATCTGTGGTGGTAGGTATGGCGAGTAGGTGCGGCGCGGAGTGGAAGTGCCGCGCTACGGGGTGTGACGTTCATTTATTTCAGTTTTTTCAAATTTGAATTATTAAGGAGTGAGGTCATTTGAGTAATGGCTATATTGTTCAATTGTTGTAGTCTTTCGTGCTGATTGAGTCCTTGACGGATGAGTACGGCATTAATGCTTTCGAGATTGGAGAGTACGACGAGTTGTTCGAGGGGGGCTTGGTCGCGGATGTTACCTTTGGCATCGGGGTTTTGGCTTCGCCAGGTAGCTGCAGTCATACCAAATAGTGCCATGTTGAGCATATCTGCTTCGGAGGCATAGACGAAAGCTACCTGTTTTTTGTTGAGTTTAGCGGGAATGAGTTTTTCCTTAATGGCATCAGTATGAATGGTGTAATTGACTTTGGCAAGTGTGCGTTGGAGATTCCAGTCGAGGCTGAGTCTGTCATTTTCTTCTGTTTTGAGTCTTTGGAACTCTTTGATTAGATATAGCTTAAATTCAGCACTGATAGCGGAGCCAAACTCAAAGGCAATGTCTTTGTGTGCAAAGGTTCCGCCATATCTTCCAGCCTTAGAAAAAATACCAACAGCATTTGTTTTTTCGACCCATTGTGTAGGACTCAGCACGAAAGAAGGCAAACCGGCTTGTGTTTTAAAGTGGTCAAATTCGACCACTTTAAAATTGGGATTGTATATTTTCTCCCAAGCACCCAGAAACTCAAGCGTAGTTCGGGTACGCAGCCAATTTTTGATAACATCCGCAGCACGGGCATTGTCGGTTTTGGCTTTTGCCATATCGGTAATACAAATATAGTCCTCCCCTTTGTTATCATAAACCGTAATAGTCGTATTCTGAACCTCTATGATTTTGTTTTTTGCCATAACTCAATGTTGCTTGCCTCTGCGTTAATTACCCTGAATTCGGGGTAATTGGTTTATTGCGTATATTTTCCATATCTGTACAAACTCTGAAAAGTATCTATCAGCAAGTCTGTTCCTTCAAAGCTATCCCTCACCTGCACGAAGGTAAGTCATATTTGTTATTTTTCAAAATATCTGTGGTGCTGTGTATGGCGAGTAGGTGTGGTGCGGACTGGAAGTGTCGCGCTACGGGGATTAAGATTTCGCAAAATCAATTAACCCCTCTGCTTCTTGTGCTTTGTTTTGGTGTTTTTCTTCAGCCATTGGACCTGCTCTCTTGCCTGTTCTAAGGTAACCGGCGGCTGTTTGGATAAGCGCATCATAGCTTGCGCCGCTCTTTCCCGAAATGAGATTTTGTAATTCATATTTTATTTGCTTTATATTCATTTAAGCGGCTATATCGGTAATCAAAATACTTTTGGTCTTGATAGCGGTGGCAGCATAAGCAATGCAAGCCAGTATATCTTCATGCTCCAAGTCTTCAAATTCCGCTAAAATATCCTCAATCGTATCTCCTCCGGCTAAGTATTCCAAGATACTCTCCACCGGATAGCGCATACCGCGTATCACGGGTTTGCCGTGTGATACTTGCGGGTCTATCGTAATGCGTTGCAATAATTCCATGTGTGTTATTTTTCTGCAAGATACAGATTTTTTTGACGCAATGTTGTCGTTGTCGCCATTTTCCATATCAGTACAAAACTGAAAAGTATCAGCCAGCAAGTCTGTTCCTTCAAAGCTATCGCTCACCTGCACGAAGGTAAGTCATATTTGTTATTTTTCAAAATATCTGTGATGTGTTGCATAAGGCAAATGTGTGCGGGCTGGGAGTGCCACGCTACGGGGATTTTATTTTGCTTCCAAGGTTTTTATAGCATTCAAAATATTTTGTTTATCCGTTTCTAAATCGTTAACAACACTTCTAAAAAACTCTTGTCTATCTATTGGGTAATTCAGTTTGTAATCCACCGGAATACCTATATTCTCATAATCCCACAAATGACTCGTTGGGATATGTTCTTGTCTTTTTTTAAATGTTATAAAAATTTAATATTAAAATTACTTTTACGTATCTTGCAAGTTATCAAACGTTGAGAATCAATTCAAAAATAATACAGAGCATCTTTGATAAGTCCTTGCGGATATTTGCTGCGGATGTTCTCTATCCTATCATTATGTCACAAAAGCACTGCCTTTAATCTATATTTTTGTGATGTATAATTTTCCTAATTCATCTTATAAAACCATAAAATCCTGAAATTTGGCTCGTTTGGATTTCCTTTTGTCCCTTTTTGTATGGAAAATAGACTTAATGTCAAAAAAAGAAAAAACACTAAAATGAAACATCTTATGATGACAAGCACAAAAAGCAAGTCACATCAAATGTTTAGAATAATTATTGTCAAATAGAGAAACATAATACATTTAGGTTTTTTTAAATGTACGAAAAGTTGCTAATTAGTAAGTTACACCTGTGTGTTAGCTAAAATCACTTTTAAGACATTTTGGTAATTTGTAATCTGCAACTCGAATCATCTATTTGACATGAAAAGAATTCATCTATTTATCGGCATAATTTGCTTATTCCTAAGCACACCATTACTCGCCCAACATAACACCTCCGAACTCCCCTCCAGTATCAATGCAGACGGAAACGCACCCGATGCTTCCGCCATGTTGGATGTCAACAGCACCGAAAAAGGCGTACTCATTCCACGCATGACCACCACGCAAAGAGAAGCCGTCAACGCTCCAGCAAATGGACTCTTGGTTTACGATACCGATACTGATACTTTCTGGTATTTTGACAATAGCCAATGGTATGAAATTAGTAATGGTCTCAACAATGTAAATGATGCGGATGCCGACCCGACCAACGAAATAGAACTCCCCACAGGCGGCGCAAGTGGTCAAATTCTCGCCACCGATGGCAACGGTAGTTATTCATGGACAGATAAAACCGTTGATACTGATACACAATTAAGCGAGGCAGAGGTAGATGCTTTTGTTGGAAACAACGGCTACATCACTTCACCCGATGATGCCGATGCCGACCCGACCAACGAAATAGAACTCCCCACAGGCGGCGCAAGTGGTCAAATTCTCGCCACCGATGGCAACGGTAGTTATTCATGGACAGATAAAACCGTTGATACTGATACACAATTAAGCGAGGCAGAGGTAGATGCTTTTGTTGGAAACAACGGCTACATCACTTCACCCGATGATGCCGATGCCGACCCGACCAACGAAATAGAACTCCCCACAGGCGGCGCAAGCGGTCAAATTCTCGCCACCGATGGCAACGGCAATTATTCATGGACAGATAAAACCGTTGATACAGATACACAATTAAGCGAGGCAGAGGTAGATACTTTTGTCGAAAACAATGGCTACATCACCTCACCCGATGATGCAGATGCCGACCCAACCAATGAAATCGAACTCCCCGCAGGTGGTACGCCCGGTCACGTCTTGCATATCACCGCCGCAGGTACTCCGGCGTGGCTACCACATACCGATAATGTAAATGATGCAGACAATAATCCGACCAACGAAATAGAACTCCCCACAGGCGGTACAAACGGTCAAATCCTCGCCACCGACGGCAATGGAACTTATTCATGGACAGATAAAACCATTGACACTGACACCAATACACAATTAAGCGAAGCCGAGGTAGATGCCTTCGTAGGAAACAATGGCTATATCACCTCGCCTGACGACGCGGATGCCGACCCAACCAACGAAGCCATTACAAATATTTCTTTGACTAATAATGAATTACAAATCACAGAAGGCGGAACGATGACAAGCGTTGATTTAAGTTCACTTTCCGACGAAGATTGGAGCTATGACTCAGGAACAGGCAACACAGGCGATGTCTATCACACCGGAAAAGTAAGTGTAGGAACGACCTCGGCTACCGACAATCTTTCTTATCGTATATTCGCACAAAGACAAAGCACAGACGCTGCGGCAATGATGGGTTACAATGGGACATCCAGAGGAATGTTGGGCGTATGGGACAATAATCTTCCCGACCTTGATTTACCTTCTATACAGTCTGCCGGAGTGCTTGGATATTGTCCTGATTTCTCCAATAACTCCCGTGCTGCCGTAGTCGGATATGCTGAAAATACGCAAGGTAGCAGTTATGGAGGAATGTTCCACGCAGTCGGAGCAAATGCTCAAAGAAATATTGCTCTATACGCCAATGCTGCCAATAGTACCAACGATAATTTTGTAGGATATTTTGTAGGAGAGAAAAGTTATTTTCAAGGAAAAATCGGCATTGGCGAAACCGAACCCGATGCTAAACTTCACATAGCAGGCGATGTCAAAATCGTAGATGGTACGCAGGCAGTCGGTAAAGTCCTGACTTCCGACGCAGACGGTCTTGCTTCTTGGCAGCCCCCCACAGATACCGATACCCAACTTACGGAAGCACAAGTGGATGCTTTTGTAGGAAATAACGGCTACATTACCTCACCGGACGATGCGGATAATGACCCGACCAATGAAATCGAACTCCCCGCAGGCGGCACAAACGGTCAAATTCTACAAACTGACGGCGCGGGCAATGTAAGCTGGTCAACACCCGCTACCGCAACTATCATCAGCGATACCGATGGCGACACCAAAATTCAAGTAGAAGAAAGTGCCGATGAAGATGTCATCCGCTTCGACCGTGCAGGAACGGAAATCTTAAGGCTTAACAAGAACATACATGGCATTACCCAGCTCCAATTGCCATCCAGTGGAGTCAACTCAACCATGTACGGACAACACGCAGGAGACAGCCTCGTTGCAGGACAATACAATACATTTATCGGTAAATACACAGGTAGAGATACCAAAACCGGTGGATATAATACATTTTTGGGTGGTTCAGCCGGTAGAAAAAATACCACAGGAAGTCAAAATACCTACATCGGACATGCAGCCGGCTTCAATAGCACCGGCTCCGGCAATGTATTTGTCGGACACTATGCAGGATATAATGGACAAGGCAGTAATAAGTTGTATATTGACAACTCTAATACATCCTCTCCCTTAATCTATGGCGATTTTAACACCAACCTAGTCCGCATCAATGGCAACTTACAATACACAGGTAGCATAACTGATGTGTCAGACCGGAGATTGAAAGAAAACATTAAGTCCATAGAAAATCCGCTTGGACGATTGCAGCAAATCAAAGGTTACACCTACAACTTAATAGCCGACAAAACAGGCACAAGAGAATACGGCGTTATGGCGCAGGATGTACAAACCGTTTTCCCGGAAATGGTGAGCATCATAGATGAAGAAAACGGATACATGGGGGTGAGCTACATCCAATTAGTCCCCGTACTCTTGGAAGCCACCAAAGAGTTGAACGATAAAATCAAAGACTTGGAAGCAGAAAATACCCAATTAAAAGCCCAAGTCGCCAAAATCAACCAGCTCGAAGCAGCGATTCAAGCCCTCAGCGCACAGGCAAATACAGAGAAGGAGGCAGAGGAATAATTCCCTTACTCATCACAAAAGCGATGGGTTTAAACCCACCGCTTTTGTGATGATAAAAAAACAAAAACCTAAAAAGCAACCGTCATTCCAAACCCCGATTTGGAATCTGTTGGACGCAAGAGAGC
>JAHDEO010000012.1 GCA_020628725.1 Saprospiraceae bacterium | reverse complement strand
CCGAAATCCATTGATAGAGGTCGTTTTTGGTATTGATAAAAAAGCCTTTATCGTCATCTTTGTCGGTATAATGGTCGTGAAAAGCCGCCGTATGCGACCCCAAAGAACCATCGACAAAACCTTTGAGGCAACCCGTTTTGAGCCACTCATCGTCATCGTATTTTTGCTGGGTCAATTGCTGCCATTCATTGAGTGGCGTAGCGGCATAGATGCGTACCTGCAAATCGCCCGACTGCCTGTACGCCTGTGCGGTGCTGTAACTCTCAAAATCCTTGTTCAAGCCATCCACATCGTGTACGGTCGTCACGCCATTCGACAAAAAATACTCCATAGCGGCGCGAAATGATTTGTCTTTTTGCTCCGGCGACATGGGCGGGATTTTATCCATGACCAGATTCATCGCATTGTCTTTGAGGATGCCGGTGAGTTTGCCGTTTTTGTCGCGCTCAATCGTGCCACCTTCCACGTCGGGCGTGCGCTCGTCGATACCCGCAAATTTGAGTGCCGCCGTATTCGCCAATGCCATGTGCCAATCCAAACGAAAGAGCAAAACCGGCACGTCTTTCGTCACTGCATCTATCCAATCGCGGTGCGGCAATTCCCCGCCCCAAAGCGTATGGTCCCAATTGCCTTCGAGCATCCACTCGCCCGCCTGCATGGTCTCCGCAAATGCCCCGACCCGCCGACTAAATTCCTCCCGACTCGCCGCATCCCGCAAGTCCACACTCAACAAACTGCGTCCGCCCGTCATCAAATGCACATGGCTGTCAATGAAGCCGGGTACGATAAATCGTCCTCCGGCATCCACCTCTTGCGCGGCTGCGTAGTCGCGCATGTCCTCGCGTGTGCCTATGGCGAGTATCTTGTCGTCGGCTATTGCCATGGACTCGGCGTAGGGTTGGGTGGGGTTGGCTGTCCAGATTTTTGCGTTGGTGATTAGGAGGGCTGGGGTTTCTTTAGGACTTTGGCAAGAGGTGATTGTTATGAGGAGGGCAAGGAGGAGGTGGTGTGGGCGCATGGATTTATTTTTTTTATTAATTACGTTTCCGGTTGGATTTCTTTGATTTTTATCTCGTTTGGTATTGATTCAGCTTCAAAAGATTCGAGATTAGGTGAGATTTCGTCACTGTCGTCAACTTCTACTGTGGCAACTATCATGTTAGCCCATTCTTTTGCTTCTTCGATTGAATTACAGTTGATTGTCAGAGTTGTGTATAGTGTTTTTGTTATTTCAAATAGTGGCATTTTTAAAATCATTTTTATAATAAATTATTCTTCAAAATCTTGTTTAACTAATTTTCCTAATTCTCTCATTGAGTTAAGAAATTCATATAATTCATTGATAGTTAGGAGGTACTTTTCCCCAATCATGTTCTTCAATGTAGGGATTTTTGTTGCACTTTTAGAAGTAATGATACCTTTGTTATGTTCGTTACAATATTTTACTTGAAACAGTTTTAATAGAGTTTCAAAATTAGAATGATTCTTTTTGAAATAGTCATTTTTCTCCAGATTTAAGGCGGATAAGTTTTGGAATATTTTTTTTGTTTTTTTAGAATACTTGTGAGGTTTTATTTTTCTTAATTCCTGACCTAACTCATCAAATGCAGTAATTGTCGAGTTTAATGTCGAATTTAAAGAAACTTCTTGAATGTCATGTGGAATTTTAGGTTTGGAAAAAATATCAAGCTGTTTTTTTATCACGTCCAATGATGACTCGTATATTAAAAAAGCATTCGTTTTATTACAGTCAGGACATCGTGAAAATACATCATATACTGCAAATTCTAATTTACAATTATCACAGGTTATATGAGTTTCCAGTTCTTTTTCAGAATAGTATTTTATCGGAAAAGACTCCTCTACATCGCTTGTTTTAACGGTTATTTTAATTAGACTATCTCTTGATGCTCGTTCTAATTCTCTACCCATATCATCAAGAGATGACTTTATCAAACCGTAAGCTTTTTGTAATGCAACACTCCGAACATACTCAATTTGGTCTTTTGTCCAGAATGTATCGGCATCTCCCTCATAATCACAATAAGGACAGTGACAATATTTTGTCGCAAGTCCGGTGCCTGGCTTTAATTTAAAGTATCCTTCGCATTCTAAACACTCTCTACCAAGCATTCCTTTTTCATCTTTTGGAATATCAATTTGTATTTTCATAGATTATTCAATTTGCATTCAATTCTTTGTAGGCTTTGACTTGTTGTTTAATTATATATTCTTGCATTGCAAAATCATTTGGATATTCAGAAGTAGCTTTGTCATAAATGACCTTGAATATATCGTTTGGAATGTCATTTAGTTTTATCTGTTTGAGATTTCTATAAGAAGCAACCTGATTATCCTCAATATATTTTTGCATTGCAAAATCATTTGAATATTCCCTTTCAGCCTTATTTCTTATTTGCATCCAAATGTTTTGGGGTATATCTTCTGGTTTTTTATGTTGAATTTTTCTATAAGATTCAAGTTGCTGATTTTCAATGTGTTTTTGCATTGTAAAATCATTTGGATAATCTTCTTTTGCTTTGCTTTTTATTTGTTTGAATACATCTTCAGGAATATCCTCTGGCTTATTTCTTTTTAGTTCTTGAAGGGCTTTCGTTTGTTGTTTTATGACATACCTCTGCATTTCAAAGTCATTCGGATATTCCCTTTTCGCCTTCTCTCTAATTAAAGATTCAGCATTTAAGTTTTCTTCTTTGGGAGGATAGTTTTTATCTATTTCTATTCCTTCAATATTATCTGGTTTTACTTTTTTAACATTTGATACTGAGGTCATATAATCATTCACTAAATCAACAATGGAACCTCTTATCTTACTTAGGACTTTATCTTCTGGATCGAATCCTTTTCTATTATCACTCTTCCATTTTTGAAAATTACCGGATATGATTGCTATTTCATCATAATGAGTTCCATTCACATCAAACTCATCCATGCAGATTTCAATGGCTTTCTCAAGTTTATCTTGTGAAACAAGGTTGAGTACCCTCTTTTTAAATTCTTTATTTTGCATATATCTATTTGCGTACTTAATAGAATACTTGTATGTGTTTTTTCAGCATAACTTTAAAGGGAACCTAAAACCAGAAAAGCCTGCCCTTTCAAAGTTATAAATCAAATGCAAAAATATGTAAAATTCGCTCATCCCCCAAAAAACACCTACACAAAACTACAACAACCTTACAATCACAAATCCCTCATTTACAGACTTTCTCATAAAAAAAAAACCCAAAATCAACCGTCATTCTGAACTCGATTCAGAATCTTTTGGGCGCAAGAGCGCGATTTTAAACTAATGCTTCTGTCTGACATCGTGCCAAGACCCGGCATCCCGATAGCTATCGCGGACAAATCGGGGTTTGGAATGACGGTTGCTTTTGGGGGTATTTTTTTTGTGTTGCCCTATGTCGTTTGAAGCCATTTGCCCTTACGCCCAAAAATCCGTAACTTCACAAAAAATAATCAACCATGACAAAGACCAACATCATACAAGTCTTACAAGCGCATAAATCAGCATTTGCGGAGCAATTCCACATTACGGATATTGGTCTGTTTGGCAGCTATGCGACTGACCAAGCGCATTCTAATAGCGATGTGGATTTGGTGTATGAATTGTTGGAAGGCAAACGACTCGGACTCCAAGAAGTCTATGATTTAGAAGTGTTTGTAAAAGATGTATTGCAGGTTGAAAAAGTAGATTTGGTCAATCGAAAATATATGAATCCGATTATTGAGAGCGAAATGGAGAAATCCGTGATTTATGTATAAGAAGCAAAATCTCACATACGTACTCACGATGTTGGAGGCAATCGAAAAGATATTTCTCTACACACAAGACATCAAAGATGCAGACGATTTTTTCACCAAAAATCAGCAAATGAATTTTAACGCCTGTCAAACACTACTCCTGTTGATTGGCGAAGAAGTTAGAAAAATTGATGAAGGTTTGGAAGCGGAACACCCTGAAATTCCTTGGCATTTGATTATCGGATTACGCAATCGCATTGCACATGATTACAGAAGTATAGACCCGAATATTTCCTACGATATTGTCACCAATTACCTTCCCGTATTGAAGCAAACACTGATAGAAATGATTCCCAAAATAGAATTTGAAGATGAACTCATGGAACGCATCTTATCCTCTGATTTTTATCAGAATATTGGGTATTTGAGGGATATTGACGATAAATCATAAAACAATGAAAAAGATAACATTAGACCAAGCAAAAGACAAATACATCGGCAAAAAAGGCACACCCAAGCGCGACCAATACGAATTTGATTTGCAGATAGATTTGATTGGTTAAATGATAAAAAATGTACGAAAAGAACGCAATTTGACGCAAGAAGAACTCGGTCAGTTGGTCGGCGTACAGAAAGCTCAAATCTCCAAACTCGAAAAAGGCTCAAAGAATGTGACGATTGCTACGATTTTGAAAGTTTTTGATGCCTTGAAAGCACAGATTAAATTTAAAGTAGAATTGATAGATGCGGTGGCGTGATTTTTATCACCGATTAGCAAACCAAATACAATACGCCCGAACAGGCAAATAATTCGGACTTTCCTTATCCACAACTTCCAAATCACATAATGGATAATTCATGCGCTGTCGCATCTTTCTGCCATTGACGATGATGCCGTAATCTTCGGTATCGCCTTGAAAACTATGCACCTTGAATTTTTTGCCCAGATTAGGGTCATGCAAACGTTCTGACTCCACAATTTCGACTTGAAAGGGAAAGGTAAGATGTTCTTCGAGGTAGCTTGCCCAATCTTCATCTTCTCCCAATTCTTCCATGATTTCTGCCAACAATTCATCTTCAGGGCTGCCACCACTCATTGCCTTCCAATAATATTTATCATTGATTCTCTCCAATGTTGCTTCTACGTCAGCAGGTGTATCTCTTGCGGTGGCAGGTTCTACATCCTCTTCATTGAGATAGAAATGATTGAACCAATCAATGTCCGTACCCTGCAAGGTTTTAATAATATAATCGTCAGGCAGACTTTTCATCACCACACTATCCAATTCTATCATTATCATGTCAGAGTCAGGATATGCAGACGTACCAATTCTGCCATGCCAGCCTTCTACGCTGAATTTTAGGTCTTTTATCTTAACGCCTTGTTTGATTTTTACGACAGTGCCTTTTTTGTATGTCATGGTCGTGAATTACTTTTTTGAATCTTGTAAATCTCTGCTACACCCTTATCATCCTTCACCTCAATCGCGCATAAATATCTCCCGAACGCTCGTGCGCATGAAAGCCGCGCAAGACCGTTCGTATAGCATGGACATTCACCCAACGTGGTGCAGCAAATTCCGTTTCGTCCTCATACGTCCATTTGAATTCGTAATCGCCAAATCGCTCCAATTGGGTCAGGCATTCGAGGGCATACTGGGGGGCGTTTGCGAGATAGCCGAAGGCAAGACTTTTGACAGAATGGTTCAAGCCTTTCAACACTTCTACTTCGTAGCCCTTCGCATTAATCTGGCAAAAATCAGGTAAGCCATGCCAGTTGATTATCTCATCTAAGGTGGTGATTTCTACAGGTTCTTCTTTGTCCCAGTTTTTACTTAGCGGGTCGTTTTGACTAATCGCTACGCGTGCTGTGCCTTGCGTGAGCGTACCCGCACCCGGGGTGGCATTATTCACCTGCATGATGCCCATGTATTTTTCGTGACTAACGGCTTTGCGGACAGTACGGAAGTTATTATTTCCTGCAAATCGCTTCTCAATACGCGCCATCCGGTCAGATTGCGGCTCAATACATACGACTTGCGCCCCAAGTGCCAACCACGCCTCGGTGCGTTGTCCCATACCTCCGCCAACATCATAACAGACATAACCGGGTTCGACGAGTTCGCGATAAAACTTCTTCAATTGCCGCTTGCTAAATGGATTCGCATTTTTAGAAAACCATGATTTAGCGGCACTTATGGTATGTTGAAGGTCATTTGCCATGCCGCAAGGTAGTGATTTTTTTGTTCACTTCGTTGATTTGCGATTTGTTAATTCCTGATTCGTTAGTTCAGATTTAAAAATAGAAAAAAAATGAAATTAATTTGGCAAAACGATTTTTTTATGCTTACTTTGTTATTCAAAGTACTTTATTGCACAAAAATAAAATCACAAATTAACGACTCAGGCATTGCCTGTTTTTTTAGCGAAATACGCTTTTAAAAACAAAGTACTTTTATCAAATAGATACCATGTAATTCGTCTGACATCTGACGTCTGAGAATGAAATGGTCTGACGTCAGAATAATTAAAAATCATGAAGAATACCGCTTTTCCCAATCTATTAGTCCTTGTAGCCCTCATAGCCTATCATCTGCTGTTTTGGCAAGAACAGATGGGCTTAAACACACTACTTTTTGCTGTCCTTTTGCTTGGTTTTTCAATTTTTTTGAAAATAGATGAAGGCTTCTCTAAGGCTGCTACGATGAGCATGGTGATGACTTTCTTAACTGCTGTATTTGTGGTATGGCACAATTCGGATTTGAGCAAAGTCGTTCACCTGCTCTCTGCGGTTACGACCATTGGTTTTATACATCGACCCGATTTTGAGCATACGGGATATGCTTTTTTGTCGGGACTTTTGGGAATTTTTTACACACCTGTGCATCTATCAAAAGACATTTCGATAGAACATGCAGTTGCCAAAATCCGTCCGGCGTGGTTGTATGCCCGATTTGCATTTGTGCCGATATTTTTTCTGATGGTTTTTTACGTATTGTATGCCGTTGCCAACCCGAAATTTGCCGAACTCTCTACTAATTTTGTTAGTTTTTTGGGTGAACTATTGTCTTCGCCTTTTCAACATATTTCGTGGTGGTGGTTTGGTTTTATTGGTTTGGGCTTATTGGTGTCGGGTAGTGTCATGTGGCAGCCTATACAAGAGTGGTTTAAGGCAGAGCAAGCCTCACGCCATGATATTTTGCTACGCCAACGCCGTTCTGTTGAGCATCATTTGTCCTTCGGTATGTTAGCACTCAAAAATGAATATCGTATTGGTCTCATGGTTATTTGCTCTCTGAATGCCTTATTATTTCTTGTAAATATGGTGGATATTCGATATTTGTGGCTGGATTTCAGTGAATACACTTCGGCACAGTTCAGTCAATTTATACATGAAAGTACATATGTATTGATTGCCAGCATTTTACTGGCAATGGCAATCGTGGGCTATTTTTTTAGGAATAATTTAAATTTTTATAAAAAAAATACTCCCCTGCGTGTTGCTACATACTTGTGGATTATTCAAAATGCTGCGCTGGCACTTTCTGTAGGTGTTCGCAATTTTAGATACATTGATACATACGGATTGAGCTACAGGCGTGTTGGGGTCATGGTTTTCTTGCTAATGACACTTTTTGGACTGCTGACGATGTACTTCAAAGTACGCGATATTAAGAGTTTTTATTACCTCATAAAAACTAATGCATGGGCACTATACATCATTATGACACTAACATGTTTTGTAAATTGGGATGTATTAATAACTCGTCACAATCTGACCGCAGAAATCAAGCGCATTGACTACGTTTTTTTATTGGAAAAAGTATCAGATAAAAACCTCCATGTATTGTATCAACATGAAGACTATATTCAAGAAAAATTTTCCACAGCGAGTACTGCCATCAGTAAAAAACGAGCAGCATTTCTTCAAAGACAAACACAAATCAGTTGGGCATCATGGAATTATGCAGATTATAGGAATAAGCGATTTTTGACAGGAAACAACGCGAAGGCTCGTGGATTAGATTGATGTAGTATCCAATGGAAGGCGTTTTGTTATAAGGCTAAAATAAATATTTGTGTATTTAAAATGGTTTAACGCCAAAAATCAGAAAGGTTATGAGTTTTAAACTCGTGACCTTTTCTTGTTTACCCATCGGAGTTAAAAAAACAAAATCACATTACCTTTGTTTTTTGCATGTGCAGCCGTTGAAATAATAAAATAAAAATTATTCTATTTGAATATTTGCAATTCAACATAAAAATTAATCAAAATTTCATATCCGAATACAAAGGATTTTGATTACCTTTGAACATATAAAGAGATTCCGACCAAGCCATATATTAATTGAAATCCGGTGCTTGGTATTTGGAATTTAAAATAACGAACATGGCACTACAAAAAGGAGACAAAGCCCCCGATTTCACACTTTTCAATTCCGATAAAAAGGAAGTTGCTTTAGGAGATTATAAGGGAAAGAATGTAGTTTTACTATTCTTCCCATTGGCATTTACAGGTGTGTGTACAACCGAACTTTGTACCATGCGCGATGATATTGCCAGCTATCAAAACCTTGATGCAGAAATACTTGCGGTCTCTGTAGATTCTCTATTTACATTAGAAAAATTCAAAGCGGAACAAAATTTGAACTTCCCTTTATTAGCGGATTTCAATCGCACGGTTTGTGCGGCGTATGGTGCCCAATATGACGATTTTGTATTAGGGATGAAAGGCGTAGCCAAGCGTTCTGCATTCGTCATTGACGGAGAAGGTGTCATCCAATACGCAGAGGTACTTGACAATGCGGGAGAATTGCCCGATTTTGCAGCCGTAAAGGGAACTTTAGAGGCTTTAAATTAGTTATAAAAGAGGACAAAAGACAGACCACTTTGCTGTCAGAAGTCGGAAAAATTATCTATCTGTCTTCTGACAATAAAATGTTCTGACATCTAAATAAATTATCATGCTCAACCCGGACATATTAATCGAAGAGGATATTCTTGTAGAAGATGTAATTGAAAACGGCGAGGTAGCACATCTCGTGGTATTCAATGACGACTATAATACATTTGAATGGGTCATCGAATCTTTCATAAAAGTTTGCAAACACAGCGAACAGCAAGCCGAGCAGCTTTCTATGATTATTCATTTTAAAGGCAAGGCTACGGTCAAAACTGCTACAATGGAAGTCCTGCGCCCAATGAAAGATGCACTCATCGACAGAGGACTATCTGCTCATATCGAAACTGTTGAGGTATAATTAGTTATTCGGTTTATCAAGTTCATTAGGTTTATTGAGTGATTGACTTAACAAAATATCCAACAAATCTAATGAACTTAATAAACCAATCACCAATCACTGTCCCAGTATATCCCCTAATCTACTCTTACCAAATCCTATAATTCCTGATTTTACCCGCTTCATAGTACGCGTTACGAAAGTAACTTGTTGGTATTTTCGTACAAATTTAGGTATCAAATCCAAAGCATCTCTCGAATAAGGTTTTTGAAGCATACTCGCGCCAAAGGCAATACGTTCTGCCGGTCCCATTTCCTGTTGCCATGCTGTAAATTCACGTAAGATTACATCAATAGACTTTGCATTTTGAGTCCCAAATTTCGTGACGTAGTTCACGCCTTTTTTGGGATTGACGATACGCATCCCTTCATGCATCATGGCGGTCATACTTCCCATCATCACATCAAATTTTTCTTCGGGCGTAAAAGTGGTATCACTTGCCATTTTTTGTAAAATCTGCTGATGTTCAAGAAGTTGATTTGCTTGTCGCGTAGCACCGCAACTGCTGAGTAATATAACGCCTGCTAATAGTGCAAGTATTCCATTTAGGTGTATCAATTTCATAATTAGTAATGATTAACGGTGAATGATTAATTGCTCATTGGAGGTTATTTTTCATTATTGAGACTTGGTTTGCTATAATTGGTATCATTTAGACTAATAAAGTCATTGTCGAAAACATTATTTTTTAGCCTGTGTTTTACATTGAATTAAATTTAAAAACAAAATTGACTTAAAAATATTTTTAGAGCAGTCTAAAAATTGTAATTTTGCGCTCGAAATATGAATTTAAAATGATTCACTCATTCACTCATTCAAAATTCACTCATTGATACGTTTATCACCTACAGAAGAAAATTATCTAAAGGCAATTTTCAAGCTTACAGAGGAAGCTGAAAGACCAACTGCCACGACGAATGCCATAGCAACAGAAATGAATATTGCTGCGGCATCTGTAACGGATATGTTGCGCCGATTATCGGAGAAAGAACTCATTCATTACGAAAAATACAAAGGAGTGCGGCTCGAAGTATCCGGCAGAAAAATAGCTACTGCGTTGGTGCGTAAACATCGTTTGTGGGAGTATTTTTTGGTCGAAAAACTCAAATTTGAATGGGATGAAGTCCACGACATCGCCGAAGAATTGGAGCATGTTCGTTCCGATGAATTGGTGAATCGCTTGGATGAGTATCTTGGCAAACCCAATTTTGATCCGCACGGCGATCCGATTCCACGCGCTGATGGGACAATTCCTACGCGCCAATTGACTCCACTTTCTGCCCTTAAAGTCGGTGAACACGGTATTCTTACGGGCTTACAAGACCACCCCGATTCATTGATGCGTTACCTCCGAAAAGTCAATATTGGTATCGGCACAAAAATACAAGTCCTTGAATTACACGACTTTGACGAGTCTATCTCCATTAGAATCGACGATGAAAAAGAAATGGAATTGAGCGAAAAAGTATCGAAAAATTTATTGTTAAAAATATCGTAGAACGGTGCTTCCACCCCGTTTCTCGCGTATGTAGAGCAAAAGACGCAGACCGGAAACACCATGCTACTGTTATACAAATTCACAAATGAAGAATTACACTATATTAATTACACTATTATTGCTCCTTTCAACTTCCCAAATCAAAGCCGAAAAACCCACGATTGTTGCTACTGCCTCCATGTTTGCTGATATGGCAAAAAACATCGTAGATGACAAAATGAACGTCGAACTCCTCGTACCCGTCGGTGCCGACCCCCACACGCATAAGCCCACGCCGGGAGATGCAAAGATGGTGGTCAATGCCGACCTCATTCTCCAAAACGCGCTCGGTTTTGAAGGCTGGTTGGGAGAATTAATCAAACATTCCGGCACACAAGCGACCGTTGCCACCATAACGGAAGGTATCACTCCTTTGATGAGTGACGCTTACGATTCGCCTGACCCTCACGCATGGATGGATGGACGCAATGGCTTGAAATATATCGAAAATATCAAAAACGCTGTCGTCGCACTTGATCCTGCAAACAAGGATTTTTACGAAAAAAATTACAACGCATACCGCATCGAAATTGAGGAAATGGACGAATATATTGTATCCGAAATTACTAAAATTCCTCCTACTCAGCGTATCCTCATCACCTCACACGATGCCTTCAAATACTACGGCAAACGCTACGGTGTTCAACTCGAATCAACGATGGGGGTTTCTACCGACGCAGAACCCACGCCTCAAGATGTACAGAATTTGATCAAGGTGATTAAGCAATCAAATGTCCCTTCCATTTTTGCCGAAACCACCATAAACCCTAAAATCATGAAGCAAATTGCCGAGGACGCCAATATCGTACTCGGTGGCTCACTATATGCAGATTCTATTGGTCTACCGGGCGAGGATGGCGATTCATATATCAACATGATGACCTCCAATACTGATAAAATTGTAGCAGGATTAACAGGAAAAATCAAAGAATCTATCGCTACCAACCAATCCTCCGGCGGCTTCGGTTGGGCAACCATTCTAATCGGTTTGCTCTTAGTCGGTGCAATGATATTTATGTTTTCAAAAATGAATAGATAATTTTTTAATGGATAATGGATGACGGATAATGCTTTTTGTTTTTGCTTTGCAAAACTCAAATATTATCCATTATCCATTATCCATTATCCATTAAGTTATGGTGATTTCAATTAAAGGTTTATCCGTTTCATACGACAGAAAAACGGTGTTGACCAATATCTACATGGATATGGAAGCGGGGCAGTTGTATGGCGTATTGGGACCGAATGGTGCGGGGAAATCCACCTTATTTAAGGCAATATTGGGCTTGATACCTGTCAATACGGGGCAAGTGTTGATTAATGGTGAACCTGTTGAAAATCAGCGCAAAAAGATGGTCTATATCCCACAGAAAGGCGAAATTGACTGGCAATTCCCGGCTACGGTGATGGATGTCGTGATGATGGGACGCTATCCCTTCAAGCGAATTTTGCAACGACTTTCAGGAGAAGATAAAGACATCGCCATGCAAGCCCTCAAAGATATGGGCATCGACCACCTACGCAAGCGACAAATCGGCGAACTATCAGGCGGGCAGCAGCAGCGCGTCTTTATTGCGCGTGCTTTGTGCCAGCAAGCAGATATTTTTTTAATGGACGAACCCTTCGTTGGAGTTGACATTAAAACGGAACAAAAAATCGTGGAGATTTTGAAAGAATTACGCAGCGCAGGAAAGACTATTTTAGTCATTCACCACGACTTGTCGAAAGTGAAAGATTATTTTGACCAAGTGATTTTGCTCAATCAATGGGTCGTCGCCTACGGCGATACGGAAACCGTATTTACAGAAGAAAATATCAATCGCGCTTATCGCGGTCAATTAAATATTTTACATAAAACAGGATTACATTAGAGATGTCAGAACGCTTTGCTGTCAGAAGTCTGACCTCTGACTTCTGACAGTGAAAACGGTCTGACCTCTAAAAATAACAGGAATGAAAAAAAGAATTTTACTAATCGTCTTGATGGCGATAACACTGAATCACATCAACGCCCAAATCGTAACAGACCGCCCTGACCAAACAGAAAGTTCTGCTACTGTAGGCGCAGGAGATTTGCAAATTGAAAGTGGAGTTTTGGTGGCTTACGAAGGCGGAAGTGCTTTTATCAGCTCCGATAGACAGCTTTTGCTACCAACTAATTTACTCAGATACGGACTCACGAAAGGTATAGAACTTCGATTAGTCAGCCAAATTGAAGCACTACGCATCAGCGATCGGAATCGACAAGGTATCAGTGATTTACAAATCGGTACAAAAATCCAAATCCTTCAAGATGAAAGCAAAGACGCGGAAATTGCTTTCCTTTCTCACTTGGTTTTCCCTACGGGTACGGAGGAATTGACCGGTGGTTCGCTTGGGATTATCAATAAGTTTTGCATGTCTTATCCATTGAGAGAAAATTTAGGTTTGGGATATAATGTTGGTTTGAATTATCTCGGCGAAGGCATTGACCTCACTTATTCATTGTCTTTGAGTTCGAGTATCAATGATAAAGTGGCTGTTTATATTGAGCCATATGGAGAACTAACTGAATTTGAAGAATTTGCATTGAATTTCGACGCCGGATTCATCTATCTGGCAAATGATAATTTACAATTTGATTTTTCATTTGGAACGGGCATTTCGCATCGCATGAATTATATTTCTGTGGGTGCAAGTTGGTTAATGCCGAAGGGGTTATGAGAAGTCATAACGCTTCGCTGTCAGAGGTCAGACCATTTTATTGTCAGAAATCTGACCTCTGACTTCTGACAATGAAATGTTCTGACTTCTCATAAACTCGCCTTCAATATCTCCACAAATTCAAACACATCCATATACGAATTGTACAAAGGCACGGGCGCAACCCGTATCACATCCGGCTCACGCCAATCTGCAATCACGCCTTTTTCTGTTATTTTTTCAAACAATAATTTATTCGCATTTTTTACTTGAATGGACAATTGGCAACCACGCTGCGAGGGGTCGCGCGGGGTGATAATGCGGATGTTTTCGTTTTGAATTTCATCCAATAAAAACTCCATGTAACCTGTCAACAGACTTGATTTCTCATTCAATTTCTTCATCCCGACTTCCTCAAAAATATCCAGCGAAGCCCGTATTGCCGCCAAAGATAATATCGGCGGATTGCTCAATTGCCAACCTTCTGCGCCCGGTATCGGGTCAAAATCGTGGCGCATATTGAAGCGGGTCGTTTTATTATGTCCCCACCAACCTGCAAAGCGTGGCAAATCGGCACGAGCATGTCGTTCATGCACAAAACAGCCGCCCAAACTACCCGGACCGGAGTTGAGATATTTGTACGTACACCACACCGCGAAGTCCATGCCGCTATCATGCAATTGCAAGTCAAGATTGCCTGCTGCATGTGCGAGGTCGAAGCCGACTTTGCAGCCATGCGCCTGTCCGAGCGAGGTTATTTTTTTGAAATCAAATACTTGTCCTGTGTAATAATTCACGCCGCCGAGCATGATAAGTGCAATTTGGTTGCCTTCCCGTTCAATCAATGCTTCAAGGTCTTCCATACGCACCAATTCCTCTCCTTCTCTTGGTCGAATTTCCAACAAAGCCTCACGCGGGTCATGCCCGTGAAAACGAATCTGCGACTCCACCGCATACCTGTCCGAAGGGAAGGCGTCACTTTCAATCACAATTTTAAATCGCTCATTATCAGGCTGATAAAAAGACACCATCATCAAATGTAAATTCACGCTGAGGGTGTTCATTACGACCACTTCCTCCGGTTTTGCACCGACGACATTTGCCATAGCTTTCGTCAAAAATTCATGGTAAGGCATCCAAGGATTTCGTGCGTGGAAATGTCCTTCTACGCCCAATTTTTCCCAATCCAATAATTCTTGTTCGATGTATTGGCGAGTGCTTTTAGATTGCAAACCAAGCGAATTGCCACACAAATAAATGTGTGGTGTGCCGTCTTTTTTTATTGGTAAATGAAAACGTTCGCGGTAGCTGCGTAAAGGGTCTTCAGTATCTTTTAGAGTAGCGAATGTGGCGGTATTTTCGTAATTCATGATAGAATGCGGATTTGGCAGATTGATTTGTGTAGATTTTTATTTTGAATAAATTACCATTCATTCAAACTCTTCAACTTCAAATCCTCTTCACTCGGTGGTGTTGGTGGTGGCGGTGGAAGTAATGCACGGATAACATCGTTCCCTCCTATACAATTATTAGCTATTGCATTATCTTTTTGAAATCGTACAAGAGCATCTTTCGTTTTCTGACACATTATATTGCTCACCGGACAGTCGTATCCTTTCTCGTTTAATTTTTGTTGTACCTGTCTCACAGTATTTAATTTTACAGGAGTGCTACAATGAGTATAAGGTTTATCTTTATCCCAATAAAAAGAATGACCGGAATTTGGAATGATATATACGATTTGTTCTATGGTGTCTTTAAAGTAGGTAAATGGTGGAGTTTTTTCCAACTCTATTTTTTGCAGACTATCAAAGTGTAAGGAATCTGCTGCGATAAGTGATAAGGAAGCCGGACGAGTCAGTTTTTCAATTTCTACGACATTATGAGATTGTTCTTTCGTCGAATGGAAAGTTTTAGACCTTGCTCTTTCATACATAGAAAATAATCCGAGACAATCTGTAGAATCCGTGAAAAGACATTCACCTACAGAAATACGCCATTTTATAGCGGCAGGTCTAATCTCTACTGACATCGATACAGTTTTCCCTTTTGGAAGAACAGGAGTAGTAACCGTGTCTATTTTTTCTACCGCCCATTGTGGATATGTTATTTTTAAAATTAACTGATTATCAGGGGGGGTGAGTATTTCAGTCTTATCTATGCATATGTAATAGGTACTTCCGGCTTTTGTTGGATTAGGAATTGAGGTTTTATCACTCTGTCCTTGTATTTGAATAGATAGCAAAACAGTAATTATAAAGAAAAGTATTTTTTTCATACGAAAAAATTTAAAATAAGACTGAAAGGTATTATTCGGCTCTCAAATTGACCGTAAAAATACATCTTTTTCCTCACCATACAGCCATTGCGCCACATTCTCACACCAAATATCATTTTTTTCTTTTTCGGAAATAAAGCCATGCGCGAGGGCTTCGTCAATCACTTTACCGGGGTAACAATTGGGCACGGATTCCATTTCGCCGAGTGGGTAGGGGTCGTCGAGTCCAGCTACGATTTGACTTGTGCCTTGCCGGTCTTTGAGCATACGGAAGGCATAGACATCGTGGACGAGCGTATCGAAAAAGACGTTTTTTTGTGCCATGTTTTCTTTCGGATGAATGGTATTTTCAAACAAGTCGGGTCTGCCCTCAAAGCCTTGTGTGCGCCTGCCGATATTGATTTGTCCAAATTGATTGCCGTGTGCAAAACAGACGCGCGTGTGCGGGTATTTTTTCGGAAAATCAAGTAGCGTGTAGGTGTGATAATTGTCGGCTGTTTGGGCGCACATCCATACGAGGTGGAATCGCCAAAAACGATTTTCGAGCGCAATCATACGCGGTGCATCGTAGGGGTGAATTTCGATGGCAAGTCCGTATTCGTCGGCTAATTCCCAAATGGGCGCGGTCGCTTCCGTAGCTGTCGAATGCCATTCATTTCTTTGATTTAGAAAATGTGTCGGCAAACACAACAACTTCATATTCAACTGCTTGACACATCGCTCTATTTCCTCCAAAGCATCATCTACATACGCTGCTTGCACCACAAATCCGCCTGTAAATCGCTTGGGATGTTCGTGCTGTACTTGGGCGTTGAAGTCATTTTGAAAACGAATAACATCACGCGCCGTATCGCGTTCCATGCCATTACAGTAGAGTTGGGAAAGATTGAGGATAACCTCGTGGTCGAGGTCGTTTTTATCCATCCATTCCAATTTTTCACGCAGAAAAAAACTCGCATCTGTAATGGGTCTTTGCCAGCCTTTTTGTCGCATAAATTTTCGGTCAGCATCCACCCAAAAGATTTCTTTTTCCCGCATGAATGTGGGGATTTGTTCGGGGTACGGGAGGAGGTGTCCGTGTGCGTTTATTTTTTTCATAGTCCGCAGTCCACAGTCCACAGTCCACAGTCCAACGTGAAAAAAATACTCGCGTAATAGCGGCGGACTGCGGACTGATGGCTGCGGACGAGTTTACTCATTCAATACATTCAAATTCATATCGCCATAAAATTTCAAATCAATATCCTGCACCAATTTCGTCCAAAAAGCAATTTGTCCGGTGTGGTAAGAGAAGTGTTCGACTACGTGGATAATGGAATTGATACCCGTCTGCTCGAAGCCCTGTACACTGCGGACTTTCATCAAATCTTCCTCGCTCATTCCACGAATCACCTCGACGGCTTGTTGGGTGGTTTCGGTGATTTTTTCGATGAGTTGTAGGCGGTCGTAGCCGTCGCGCATCGCAAACTCGGCATCGCGGGTGCGGGTGTCTGGCGTATTACCGAGATTGGAGATGATGTATTGGCGTACATTGCCGCAGAGGTGTACGACGAGGTTGCCGACAGAATTGGAGTTGTCGTTGGGGCGTTGCCATATTTGTGTCTCCGTTAGTTCATTCAGACATTGAACGATACGTGGCAACGCCTCTTCTAATCGAAAAATGGATTGGTCGATAAATTCTTTTCTCATGGTGTTGTGGTGTTGTAGTTTTTGATAGGACACGGATTGGAGGGATTTAATGGATTAGAACCGATAAATATCCGTTTGAATCTGTTTTATCCGTTAAATCCGTGTCCTATCTGCAAATTCACTCATAACTTGATACTCGCTTACTCGCTACTTATTATACAAAGCTTTCCCTGCATCATAATACTTATCGCCTTCTTTCCAAAAGACAGATTGCGAAGTATTCCCAATCAAACGACAAGCATACACATAGGATTTGAAAAATTTGACGAGATAATCATAATCCAATGTATTTGGTCCGTCGGCGGGTTGGTGGTAGTAGGTGTTGATGGTATCATCAAATGCAGTGATACCAAGACTAAATGTAGGCGCAGGCACACCTTTTTTCGCAAAATTGACATTATCCGAACGGTCAAATAATCCCTCTTGCGGCATGTTATCTTGAATGGCTTTTAAGCCGTAAGTGTTGCAGGCTTGTTGTATCAGATTTTCGGCTTCGGTACGCTCTAAGCCGATGATAGTAGCTACAGAAGTGTCATTATAACCTGCGTTATCACTATTGAAACAGTAAGTGACCTGATTGAGCGGAATTATCGGATTATCAGCGTAATATGCCGACCCCAGTAAGCCCTTTTCTTCGCCTGTAAAAAAGATAAACAGGGCGGAGCGTTTGGTTGGATATAAGGCAAGATTTTCGGCGGCTTCGAGTACGGTGACACTGCCTACGGCGTTGTCTCGCGCACCATTATAGATACTGTCGCCTTCTACTTCGCGTCCTACGCCTACGTGGTCATAATGTGCGGAGTAGATGATATATTCGTTCTTCAATTCGGGGTCGCTGCCTTCTACCATACCTACGACGTTGTAGGTTTCGACAGGCTCTACTTTCATGCCGTCTACGTATACGTTGCAGAGCGTTTTGCCACCTTCTTTGAGTGCTTTGATGGCTTCTTCATTTTCGGCATTTACCCATAATACAGGAAAGCTGTCATCATCTTCTGCTTCGTCGTCCAACATGGTTGCTGTACCGGAAAAGAAACGAGCCAAAAAGAAAAAGGGAATTTGAGGATTTTTATAAATTTCAAGATGGGCGATGGCTCCATTTTTCTTAGAACGTGCTTTCTTTTCCTTAGCTGCGTAAAACCATGCTTGCGGGTCATCTTGCCCTTCGTAACCGCAAATTGTTACGACGATTTTGCCTTTTACATCTGCTTTTTCATAATCTTTTTCTGTACCTCTATCAAGAAATACCGTTTGGGCAGAAAGTTCAAGATTGTCACCATCCAACATTAGGAAATCAGTTAGGAATTCCATTTGATGTGTACCGACTTTGAGTAGTCCTGTGTCGGCGGGAGTAACAGTTTTCATAGGTACTTTTTGCAAATAATCTTCGTAGCCCGGAAGCGGCTTCACTCCGTAACGCATCAGCGAAGTGGAGAGATAACGAGCAGCAATATTGAGTTCGGGCGAAGGAGTATCGCGTCCTTTCAACTCATCTGAGGCAAGATAGTGGATATGCGCTTTGATGTCGTTGATATTGACAGTGGATTCTGTTAGTTGTTGATCCTTATCTTTTTTGATTGCTGCCGAATCACTGACTTTTTTAGTCGCTGTACAGGAAAGCATCATCATGGGGATAAACATTAGGTAGAGTAAATTTTTCATAGGGTCAAAAGTAATTAAAAACTCTGAGAGACGAGAACATTTCATTGTCAGAAGTCAGATCGCATAGCTCTCAGAAGTCAGATAAATTGGATTGAAAGAGATAAAAAAGTGCAGAAGTAGGGAAAAAACGTAAATTTTCTCTGCTTCTGCACTGATTTCTACGCTTTTTTCTTTATGATTTGGAATTTGGTACTTGGAATTTGGCACTTGGAATTTGTACCTTTGCGCCCTGAAATGAAAAAGCATACAGAAAATATACATCCGATATTCGATAGACTCCTTCAAAGAGGGGTAAAAGAAGCCATGCTTAAGCAGCGTTCTATTGCCTTGTGGATGACTGGTTTGTCCGGTTCGGGCAAAAGTACGATTGGACAACATCTGGAAGCCAAACTTCACGAAGAAGGCTTCTTCACACAAATGTTAGATGGTGATAATATCCGTAGTGGATTAAATAGTAATTTGAGCTTCACGGTAGAAGACCGACAAGAAAATATCCGTCGTATTGCCGAAGTCAGTAAGTTATTTGTCAACTGTGGGGTTGTTACTATTAACTCGTTTATCAGTCCTACAAAGGCTATTCGCCAATATGCACGCGAAATCATCGGTGAAGATAATTTTTACGAAATCTATATCAACACCCCCATCGAGGTGTGCGAAGCACGCGATGTGAAGGGCTTGTACGCGAAAGTCCGCAAAGGCGAAATCAAAAACTTCACCGGCATCGACTCCCCTTACGAAGCTCCCGAAAATCCGGCATTGGAAGTAAAAACAGACAATCAAACCATTGAGCAATCAGTGGAAGAGGTTTATCAATTTATATTGCCCCTTATCACAATGAGTGAATAAATCATTTTTAATTCATTCATTCAAAATTCAAAATTCATTCATTAATAATGAAGTATCATATAAATCATTTACGTGAATTAGAAGCGGAATCTATTTTTGTGTTGCGCGAAGTAGCCGCACAATTCCAGAAACCTGTCATTATGTTTTCGGGTGGAAAGGATTCTATTGTGATGACGCACTTGGCGCGTAAGGCATTTTTTCCGGCAAAAATTCCATTTCCTTTATTGCATGTTGATACAGGGCATAATTTCCCGGAGGCATTGGAGTATCGTGACAATTTGGTGAAAGAATTGGGCGTGAAACTCATCGTAGGCTCAGTGCAAGAAGGTATTGACACAGGTTTGGTAGTAGAAGAAACCGGGTATAATGCCAGCCGAAACTCACTACAAACTGCCGTTTTGTTGGATACATTGGAGAAGCACAAATTCGATGCGGCAATGGGTGGCGCACGACGCGACGAGGAAAAAGCTCGTGCCAAAGAACGCTTCTTCTCACACCGCGACGAATTCGGACAATGGGATCCCAAAAACCAACGTCCTGAGTTGTGGAACTTGTTCAATGGTAAAAAACGCATGGGCGAGCACTTCCGTGTATTCCCGATTAGTAATTGGACGGAATTGGATATTTGGCAGTACATCGCTTTGGAGGAAATTCCATTGCCGAGTCTTTATCTTTCGCACAAACGTAAATGTTTCATCCGCGATGGTGTTATCCTTGCCGACTCGGAATATGTGAACCTCAAACCGGACGAAAAAATCGAAGAAATGACCGTGCGTTATCGTACCCTTGGTGATATGCCAATTACGGGTGCAGTACTTTCTGATGCTGCTACCGTGCAGGATATTATCATGGAAGTTGCCACTACACGCATCACCGAACGCGGTGGTCGTGCCGATGATAAGCGTTCGGAGACGGCGATGGAAGATAGAAAGAAAGCAGGGTATTTCTAAAGTTCAAGTACAAGAATCAAGTACAAGTTCAATTTTATCATTTGGCTAAGCCAAATTTCTAACTTGTATTTGATTAAAAATTTGAACTTATTTAAATGACAAAAACTTGCGCTTGAATTTGAACTTGCGCTTGAATTTGAACTTGCGCTTGAACTTGAACTTGAACTTGAACTTAATATGAGCATGGAAAGCTTCACCTCGTTAGAGGAATATCAGAAAATGAGTCTCCTCCGTTTCACGACGGCAGGAAGTGTAGACGATGGAAAAAGTACTTTGATTGGTCGTATGTTGTATGATACCAAATCGGTATTTCAAGACCAGTATGATGCCATCAAGGAAACCAGCGAGCGACGCGGCGAAGAAGGCGTCAACCTCGCCCTTCTTACTGACGGACTTCGCGCCGAGCGCGAGCAAGGTATCACGATTGATGTGGCTTACCGCTACTTTGCTACACCAAAACGTAAATTCATCATCGCAGACACGCCCGGACACATCCAGTATACGCGTAACATGGTGACAGGCGCATCTACGGCGAACCTTGCCTTGATTTTGATTGATGCGAGAAACGGTATTGTAGAGCAGACTCGCCGTCACGCTTTCATTGCGTCTTTATTGCAGATCCCTCACTTGGTCATTTGTATTAATAAAATGGACTTGGTGGATTACAGCGAGGAGGCTTACGAAAAAATCAAAAGTGAATTCAGGGGTTTTGCAGCAAAATTAGATGTCAACGATGTAGAGTTTATCCCTGTCAGCGCACTTGTCGGCGATAATATCGTCAACGAATCCGAAAATATGCCCTGGTACAAAGGTACGACGCTGCTCTATCACTTAGAGAATGTCCACATTGGTAGCGACCACAATTTTATTGACTGTCGCTTGCCTGTACAGCATGTTATTCGTCCATATAGCGATGAATACCACGACTATCGTGGTTACGCAGGACGTGTCGCAGGCGGTATTTTCAAGAAAGGTGATAAAGTAATGGTTTTACCATCGGGTTTTACTTCTAAGATTAAGAAAATAGACACTTACGATGGAGAAATCGCGGAAGCTTTCCCACCAATGTCTGTTACCATGTTGTTGGAAGATGATATTGATGTGAGTCGCGGTGATATGATTGTACGGGAAAATAATGTCCCGGATGTAGAGCAAGACTTGGAGGTGATGGTATGTTGGTTCAATGACCGCCCACTACAGCCGCGCGGCAAGTACGCGCTCTTGCACACGACACAAGATGTTCGCTGTATCATCAAAGACATTCGCTACAAAGTGAATATCAATACATTGCACCGCGATGAAGATGATAAGTTCATCAAAATGAATGACATTGCACGTATTGTGATTCGTACTACGAAACCACTTTTCGTAGATTCGTATCGTAAAAATCGCAATACAGGTAGTATCATTTTTGTAGATGAAGCAACGAATGAAACTGTGGGTGCGGGGATGATTATTGGGTAAATTGACTATCTGATAAAATATGTGTATTTTTGAAAAAAAGAATACGTAAAAAGAACGGATTTAAACTTTTATTTTTCAATTTGATGTAAAAGTTTAAATCCGTTTACTATTTATAACAACAAAATAATGAGAATACAAATAAAACAACTCACGACGACAACATTCATAATATTAGGACTGCTAATCATAGGATTTCAATGTAAAAAAGAGTGTCTCGGTGATAGTAGACTAAGCGTAAATGAACCTGAATCTGATTACGATTTCATTGTTGATATGAATGTATCACCTTTGCAGAAAGTTTACAATATCGGTGACACCATAACCTTATCATTTGAAATTTCAGACAATACATTATATGATAGTAAATCTCAAACTGAAGTTGATTTGGGATATGTGAAGGACAAAATGATTTATTTCCAAATGTTCTTAGATATTCCTTATATACATTATCCGGGGGCTTCGTCTACTGCTTCTGATGCAAACTTTTATATGTTAACTGACCAACCGGATGTTATCACACTATCTCCTCCATATTTCAATTATGTGGTTGCCGGAATACCATGCGAACTTTTTTCGGATACCTTTCTGTTTGATTTAAAAATCGTTCCCTTGAATAGTGGTATATTCACTATGTACCAAATGCTCCCTTTGCTGCCTGAAATGTTGGTTCAGTTCGATACATCAGGAAGTTGTGACACCATATTCGATAATTACCAAACGGGAGATATATCGTATAGATTCAATGTTGCAGATAATAATCCTGAATTATTGGAAGAATTGTACATCCCATGTGAAGCTAGACCTGTCCCGGGATTAGAACAAAAA
Source organism: Saprospiraceae bacterium (assembly GCA_020628725.1). Classification (GTDB taxonomy): domain Bacteria; phylum Bacteroidota; class Bacteroidia; order Chitinophagales; family Saprospiraceae; genus JAHDEO01. Next base: position 12,845 of record JAHDEO010000012.1, on the reverse strand, counting down.
ACGGATGAGAAAGAGTTCTTCTGGATAAAAGTAGAATAATTTGTCAAGATGAAAATCCAATACGCCTCCGACCTCCACCTCGAATTCCCTCAAAACACCGCTTGGTTGGAAAAAAAACCCATCAAACCCGTAGGAGACATTTTGCTTTTAGCCGGCGACACACACAATTTAGGACCTAAATTTGCCAAACATCCTTATTTTGATGTTCTTTCGGAACAATACAAACTCGTCTATCTCATTCCGGGCAATCATGAATTTTATACAGGTTTTGATGCTCAGATTTGCTTGCAGGAAAATTACGAATTAGAAATTCGCCCCAATATTTTCGTAGTAAATAATACCGTAAAAACCATTGGAAACGTGCGAATTATCTTCACCACACTCTGGTCGAAAATACAGCATGAAATTCATGCTATCGTAAGAGGCATGAACGATTTCCATTTGATTCGATGTAAAGGTACACGCCTTACAGTTCCCAATTATAATGAATTATTCAAGCAATCATGGTATTTTCTGTATAATGAAATGAATAAGCCTTTTGATGGTAAAACGATAGTTATCACCCATCATTTGCCGAGTCATCTCTGCAATTTAGAAAAATACAAAGGAAGTGTACTAAACGAGGCATTTTGCGTAAATTTGACCCCCGAAATCGAAGAAAGCCACGTCGATTATTGGATTTACGGGCATAGTCATGGCAATAAGCCGCCCTTTAGTATCGGCAATACGCTCATGCTGACCAATCAACTTGGTTATGTAGATTCAGGCGAACATCTCAATTTTGAGTATGATGCTACTATTGAAGTGACCTAAGAACGAATATCTCATCTCAAGTGACGTATCAACGAATAACGAGTCAACGAATACACGACAAATAAATGAAAAAAGCTTTAATTACAGGTATCACCGGACAAGACGGCGCATATCTATCAGAACTCCTCCTCAATAAAGGTTACGAAGTACATGGCATCAAGCGACGTGCATCATCGTTTAATACACAGCGCATCGACCATATATATCAGGATCCGCATGTAGAAAATTATCGTTTCCAACTTCATTATGGCGACCTTACGGATTCGACCAATCTCATCCGTATCATTCAGCAGGTACAGCCCGATGAAATTTATAATCTTGGCGCGATGTCGCATGTTAAGGTTAGTTTTGACACACCTGAATACACGGCAAATGTGGATGCTGTTGGTACATTAAGGCTTTTGGAGGCAGTACGCATTTTGGGTTTGACGGAGAAAACGCGCATCTATCAAGCCTCTACTTCCGAACTCTACGGACTCGTGCAAGAGACGCCACAAACGGAAAAAACGCCTTTTTATCCGCGCTCACCTTACGCCGTAGCAAAGATGTATGCTTACTGGATTACGGTAAATTATCGCGAAGCATATGATATGTATGCCGTCAACGGAATCCTCTTCAATCACGAAAGCCCACGACGCGGCGAAACCTTCGTAACACGCAAGATTACACGTGCTACCGCAAAAATTGCGCTTGGTCTGCAGGATACCATCTATCTCGGCAATATGAACGCCAAACGCGACTGGGGACATGCCAAAGACTATGTAGAAGTCATGTGGCTCATGCTTCAACAGGAAAAACCCGAAGATTTTGTTATTGCTACAGGCGTCACAACTTCTGTGCGTGATTTTGTGCGCATGTCATTTGCAGAAGCAGGTATTGAACTCGAATTCAAAGGTGAGGGCTTGGATGAAATCGGTATCGTAGTATCCTGCTCCAATCCCGATTATCAGCTCGAAATCGGTAAGAAAGTAGTGGCTGTAGACCCACGATACTTCCGCCCTACCGAAGTCGAATTATTACTTGGTGATTCTACCAAAGCTCAACAAAAATTAGGCTGGAAACCCAAATATAATCTTCCCGCACTCGTCAAAGATATGATGCAATCTGATTTGACGATTTTTGAGAAAGAAAAATACTTGAGCGAAAGAAAGTAAAGTCATGACTCGTGAACTCGTTAATTCGTAATTAGGAGAATGTTTTTTATTTAATTTATTTTTTTATAATAAAAATATTTTCACTATATTTACATATTGATTGTCACAAACAAACAAAAAAAGATAAATTTTATTTTTCTTAAAAACTGATAATCAACCCCTTGTCTTCAAATACATAAAAATAAGTTCTTAAAAAAGCGTTAATTTTTTGAGGTTTTGTTACTTCATAAAATTTACATCGTCTCAAAATCACAACGCCCACTTTGTTACCATTTTTCATCAATTAAAATTATTTTATTATGAAAAAAGTGATTCTAATATTGTTGTTTGCATTCGTGGGAGGACAGATTTTTGCTCAAGAAACCACTAAAAAAATTTCACCCCAATTTGAATACACACCTACTGAAGAATATCTGACCATACCAAAAAGAGACAAAGAAGCTCCAAAAGCTGAAGCACTGAAAAAATCTCAATTCGATTATGTACCAACCACAAAAAACGATGAAACTCCGGCAGACATCAAACCACAAAAATTAACGAAAAAAGCACCTCAATTTGAATATACCGCCCCTACTAAAATAGTGCCTCGTACAATCACCACCGAAAAACCTCAATCCATCGTAGAATGGAAAAAAACGACCCACAATTTTGGTGTCATTGACTACCAAAAACCGGTAACAGGTGAGTTTGAATTTGTGAATACAGGCGATGTCCCTATCATCATCAAAGAAGCAAAAGGTTCGTGCGGATGCACGGGGACAAATTTTTCAAAGGACGCGATTTTACCCGGTGAAACAGCCCTTATCACTGCTACTTATAATGCAGAAGATATCGGACCTTTCAAAAAAACAGTTACCGTGTACACAAGTGCAGATACGACGAAAGAAGGAACAGTGCTACACATCACAGGAGAGGTAATTTGGAAGCTCTAAGCATCCTCATTTCATACGTTAGTAAAGATTTTTTGAGTTTAAAAAGCTGTCTGTTTCGGACAGCTTTTTTTTATTAAAAATTCCAAATCCCAAGCACCCAATCCCAAATTCTAAAATCCAAATGAAACGCTCCAAAATTGATTTTTGGAATTTGGTGCTTGGAGTTTGGGATTTTTTAATAAAAAAATCTATCTTTGCGAGCCTTTTCTCAAAAAGGCACTTTTATTAATTTAGAAACGATATTAATCATGCAAACAGTAGCTATAACAGGTACGGCAAGAACCGTGCTTGGCAAAAAAGCTGTAAGAGCAGTAAGAAGCGAGGGACACATCCCTTGCAACGTATATGGCGGTAAAGAAAATGTTCATTTTTCTGCGCCTGTCAATGACTTCAAATCACTTCTTTATACACCTGATTTCAAAATAGCAGAAATCAGTATAAATGGTAATGTACACAGAGCCATTGTCAAAGAAATACAAGCACATCCGGTAACAGACCAGATACTGCACATTGATTTTGTGGAGCTTATAGCAAACAAACCTTTGAAGGCTGAAATTCCTTTACGTTTAGTTGGGCAGTCTATAGGCGCAAAAACAGGTGGTGCCGTGATGCAAAAAATGCGTCGTGCAAAAGTGAAGACAACACCTGAGTGTCTGGTGGATGTCCTTGAAATAGATATTACAGAACTGGAGTTGGGAGATTCAGGACGAGTACGCGACATCAAGCCGGTCGAAGGCTTGGAAGTACTTAATAGTCCAAGTTCACCGGTTGTCTCTATCGAAATTCCACGTGCATTGCGTAGTGCTCAAGCGGATGAAGAGAAAGCAGCAGCAGCTGAAGGAGAAGCAACAGAAGCAGCTGAGGGAGAAGCAACAGAATAATTTCTGCATAAAAATAATTTATAAAAGAGGCGATTTGTGCGAACGAATCAGCCTCTTTTTTAGTTGAATGGGTTACGAGTTGCGGGTTATTAATGAAATACCCCGCAACTCGTAACCCGCACCCCGCAACTCATATGCTAAAAAGATTTTTTCAATTATTTTCAAGACAACCGGCAGAGCCGGACCCTATGAAATATTTAATCGTCGGATTGGGAAATATTGGCGCAGAATACGAAGATACGCGCCATAATGTAGGCTTTCTTGTCATGGATAAGTTGGCGCAGGAATACGATGCCACGTTTAAAGATGGTCGCTTCGGTTTCACGACAGAATTTAAGCATAAAGGACGTACTTTCTGCCTACTCAAACCCAATACCTACATGAATCTCAGCGGCAAAGCCGTTCAATATTGGCTCACCAAGCACAATATCAAACCGGGAAATTTACTCGTGGTGGTTGATGATTTGAACTTAGATTATGGCATATTGCGAATGAGAGGAAAGGGCAGTGACGGCGGTCATAATGGCTTGAAAAACATCAATCAAGCGCTTGGAAATAACAAGTATGCCCGCTTGCGCTTCGGTATAGGTAATGATTTTGGAAAAGGTCAACAGGTGAATTATGTACTGGGAGAATGGACAGAAGAGGAGAATGAGAAATTGCCTGCACTCGTTACCCGTGCTGCCGAAATGTGTACGTCATTCGGCACGATAGGCTTACAATTTACTATGAATCAGTTTAATAAATAATCAGATGTCAGAAGTCAGACCGCTCGCTGTCAGATGTCAGATAAATTAAGTCTGGCTTCTGACATCTGACAATGAAATGGTCTGACTTCTCTTTATTTTATCATATTCAAAAACGTCCCTACAAACCATTTTTGGTCGGATTTGACCAAGCCTTCCAATGTAGAATCTGCTTTTTGTGCGAATAGGCGAATATCCTGCACTACACGTACAAACTCTTCGGCTTCGGGCGTATTTTCATCCACCGTACTTACATCATTCAGCACCTTAATGACAGGTTCCAATTCCTTTTTCTTGCGTTGAATGATAATCTTGCGAATGACTTCCCACATATCTTTTTCCGCCACAAAAAACTCTTTGCGTTCACCGGGTTTCAATTCTTTAAATACCAAGCCCCAATCTATCAAGGCACGAATATTCATATTCGCATTTCCGCTTGATATTTTTAATGCATCCATAATCTCTTGAGCAGAAAGCGGTTTGGCAGAAATGAGCAATAGTGCGTGTACCTGCGCCATAGTGCGATTAATCCCCCAGTGCGAACCGAGCGTTCCCCAAGATTGTATAAATTTTTCCTGTGCTTCTTGTAGTTGCATCTTATTTGTCGTGATTCGTTGAATCGTTAATTCGTTTTATCCAATAATCGTATCAGGATTTCGACCGAAAGTAAGGTTATTTTTTGTATTTTCAAAACCTTTTGAAAGTAGTGTAACAATGTTTTTAGTGATTGGTTTATTGAGTTCATTGGGTTTACTGAGTTTATAGTATTAAACTAATGAGCTAAATGAACCCAATAAACTCAATAAACCAATTGAACTAAATTACCCCCAGACACGATATATCAATGCTATTCCGAATATCATTAATCCCGTTCCCGCAACATATCTAAGCCATTGAAAATGTTTGGGTTGCATGTATGCTCGAATCTTCCATGCCATCAATAATTTGATAAAATCCGTAATGGCTACGGTGATGAGAATGGCGAGAAAGTAAGTAGCACGTTCGGGAAGTTCCATGCCTCGTTCAATCATATTTCCCGTGACAGCTATCCACAAAAACAGTACAAAAGGATTGAAAACATTGACTGCTACTCCTTTCAAAAAATAGCCGCCGTAGGTACGTGCTGTGATTTCAATATCTTTAGGAGGTTTGTATTTACTCAACATAGTTGCCAAGCCAAAACCAATCAAGATAATACCACCAATAAGTCCCATATACCACTTAAAATCAGGTAATTCGGACAACCATTCCACTCCAAAATAAACAAGAATGACATACGCCACATCACTCAATAATACCCCCGCAGAGAGTGTCATTCCAGCAGTAACACCCCGTTCAATACCCAATTGAACGAGCATAAAAAATATAGGACCCGCCGCCAAACTCAAAGCCAAACCCAATAGAATCCCTTCCCATAAAGTGCCTAACATAGTATTAATGTTGAATTTTGAATGAGCTAATAGACTTTATTCTGAAATAATTTGCAGGCAGCTAAATAGTCTTTTTCCGCTACTCTTCATCTATTTTTCGCCCCGTACCGTAGGGTATGCGGCTTAAAATGAGCTTCGATTAACGAAAAAATCCTTATTTCCATGCCGTACAACTTATTTCAAAATAAAGTCTAATTTTGAATGAATGAATCATTTTTGATTTTTGATTGAATGATTTTTGATTAATTTTGTACAGATTACGAAGCGGAAATAACTCGGCAACTCGTAACTCGCAACTCGTAACTCACGTATGCCTGCATTAAATAGAATTTTCAGCAAATATACAGGACAATTGCGAAGCCTTCGCATTGTTTACTACATCAATAACCTGCTTAATGCCCGCAAATTGCGTCATAATGACCAATTGTACAAAAAATATGGCTTAGAAAAGAGTATTTTCGGGAGTATTGCCAGCCGGGATTTTAAAGTCAGACATGATGATATGCCTTGGCTCGACAGACCTGATGCAAAAGAAAAACTTATAGAACATCCTGATTTTCAAAACTTTGATGCGAATACGCAGCAACAACTCATTCACTGGATAGATAATGGATATTTGATTTTGGAGGGATTTTATTCGGAAGATGAAGTCGATCAGATTAACGCTGAAGTTCAACGTTTGCTTCAAGAACAAAAAACTGCTTTTAATTATACGGGTAGAAAAATCATGGATGCCCATCAGATTTCTGGGGTAATTGACAAGTATTTTCGCTATGAAAAGTTGCTGCAATTAATGAGTTTTATTTTAGGTAAAAAAATACATCCTTTTCAAACGATAAATTTCATTCGAGGTAGTGAGCAACGTGCCCATTCAGACTCAATACATATGACGAGCGAACCTAAAGGCTATATGGTCGCATCTTGGGCAGCATTGGAAGATTGTCATGAAGGAAACGGCTTGTTATTTTATTATCCGGGTAGTCATAAATTGCCTTATGTGATGAGTGATGACTTTGAAAGTGGGCACAGCAAATGGCGATTAGGTAAAAGTGCAAACAAAAATTACGAAGATAAAATTGCAGAAATCATTGAAGAACATCAGCTTAAAAAAGAGTATTTCTACGCAAAAAAAGGTGATTTACTAATCTGGCATGCCAATCTAATTCATGGCGGTAGTCCCATCAAACAAGCCGGAAGTACGCGTCAGAGTATGGTTTGTCATTACTTTTGCGAAGAGGTGATTTGTTATCATGAAATCTCTCAACGCCCCGCTATGTTGGGCAAAAAGTAGTTTTGTTTAATGTTTTTATTGAAAATCAGGTAGATATGTTAGCGAAACGTTAAATCATTTTTTGTTACAAAAAAAATACATAAAATCCTTTATTTATTATTTTTTTTGAAAAAATGAACAATAAAATAACGTCACAAAAAAAGCTTTTTCGCGTTTGCTTTTCATAAAATGTACTTTTACATTTAATGTTGAACGTAAAATGTAACATAGTTTTTCCCACTAACCTAGACCAAGCCTATGATGACCACAAGTGCGACAGCTCCCCAACTGTCCAATATTCAGACCATGATTTTGCAAGGTATTAAACGACGCGAAATCAGTATGAGCAGTACTGCTCTTGAGTATCGTCCAACGAAAGACTTGCCTTCTAAAGAGCGCAGTCTGGCTTCCAGAGAAAACGAGAGATTACTATCAGTTATTAAAGCTGCTGCCATATCAGTAGATAAGCTGAAATTAATTTCTGATTTTTCAAAAGTTGTTGACATTTCAATTATCGAACGCCTCGTCAAAGGAGACCGATTCGATAGTTTGACCAGAGCCGAAATATTGGATGAACTCATTGCTGCAAGTGCCTAGTACTTGCACACTATCCCTTCACTATCAAAGACTAAGCCCTCTCGAAATTCTATTTCGAGAGGGCTTTTTTTCTTTTTGAAATCCCAATTTATAAGTCCGCAGATTAGCCAACTATCGACTACGGAACTACAGATTAATTATTATCTCTTTTCTTCCCTTTTCCGAGGCGTGGTTTTTTAGGTGCGGTAGTCGTCGTTGTACCTGATGTAGTAGTCGTTGCTTTGTCCGGTGCTGAATCACCTTTACCCAATGAAGGTCTGGATGGCTCTGTTACCGTAGGTGTTGTTACGGTTGTTGTAGTGGCTGGTATGGTAGTCGTCGTCGTAGTTGCCGGTGGCGTATAAGTTGTCGTCGCCGGAGGAGTGTAAGTTGTTGTTGATGGAGGAGTATAAGTATCCGCCGAAGTGGTTGTGGTTGTAGTTGTTGGTTTTGGCGTCGGTTTTGGTCGAGGTGATGTTGGTTTTGTTGTCTGTGTACTTCTTGGTTTTGGAGTAGCTGTTTTAGCTGTCAACATCAACTCATCAGCTTCCAAAATTGCTTGTTGCAATGCCAATTCCTGACATTCAGCTTCTTTTTCAGCGCGGAAGATATCGACATTTTCTGCCACCATATCCTCTATATATTGTTTTTGACTTTGAGCCGAATTTTTCTCGAATGACATCAATCCCAAAGTCGCCATAATTCCAAGTAATGTTATAACTAATAATGTATTTTTCATAATATAATTAATTTTGAATTTTGAATAAATTAATTTTGAATGAGTGAATTGTTTTCGAATGATAAAATCAATCAAAAATCAAAAACCTCTAAATCAAAAATCGCTTTAGTTTTCCTGTGAAGCAGCAATGATAGAATCGCGCTTAGCAGCTACCATTCGTGGCATTTTACGCTCGCAATCCGCATCCAAAACGGCATCCAGCGAATCAATTTCCATAGCAGTCAATTGTTCGATTCTTTTATCCATTTCAGATTCGGTCATCAATTTTGGGCTGCTATTGCAGCTTATAGCAAATAATATCGCCGCAACTGCTAATATAGATAATATGGTCTTTTTCATGTGTATCAGATTAAGTTTATCCCGATAATTATCGGTAAAGTTTAAAATGTTTTTTTGCTGTATATGTACCTGCCTTTGCAAATGCAATGCCAAATGAATTTTTGATTGGATGATTTTTGATTTTCGATTTTTGATTAAATCCATTCAAATTTCACTTAAAAATCATTTTCACACAAACAATATTTTGATTTTTAACAAAAAACGAATTTAAGAATTAATCATAATACATCAATAAAATTCAATCAAAAATCGAAAATCATTCAATCAAAAATCATAAAACTCCCTTAGTCGTAGGCAATTGCCGATTCATAAAATCGCGTCGCACCGCCATCTTAATTGCCTTAGCAAATGCCTTAAAAATCCCTTCAATTTTGTGATGTTCATTCGTACCTTCTGCTTTAATGTTGAGATTGCACTTAGCGGCATCAGAGAAAGATTTGAAGAAATGAATAAACATCTCCGTCGGCATTTGTCCTATCATTTCGCGCTTAAATTCGGCTTCCCACACCAGCCACGGGCGTCCACCAAAATCCAATGCTACTTGCACCAAACAATCATCCATCGGCAAGCAAAAACCATAGCGCTCAATCCCCCGCTTATCGCCCAATGCCTGTGCGTAAGCCTCGCCGAGTGCCAGTGCTGTATCTTCGATGGTGTGATGTTCGTCGATGTGGAGGTCACCTTTTACGTGTACGCGCAAGTCTACGCCGGAGTGACGCGCGAGTTGGTCGAGCATATGGTCGAAAAAGCCGATGCCTGTGTGGTTGTCGCTCGTGCCCGTGCCGTCGAGATTGAGGTGGATGTTGATGTCGGTTTCTTTGGTCGTGCGTTGGACGGTGGCGGTGCGTGGGGTGGACTGTGAGAGGAATTTCAGTATCGGGTTGTCTACCTCACCCCAGCCCTCTCCTTTCAAGGAGAGGGAGTCAGTTTCGCTTCGCAAAACTTCTTCCTCAAAAGATACGGGTTTAGCAGAATCTCCAGATAAAGCGAACTCCCTCTCCTTTGAAGGAGAGGGTCGGGGTGAGGTAAACGCTTCCAAACACCTCACCAACCACTCATTCTCCGCCTCCGTACCCACACTAAATCGCAAACTCCCCTCGCACATCGGTACATTCGCACGATTGCGTACGATAACTTTTTTTTCGATTAAAAAATCATATAATTCACGCGGTTTTTCGACTTGTACCAATAAAAAATTCGCATCTGATGGGAATATTTTTTTGACAAATGAAAATTGCGACAAAGCCGCCTCAAGTTTTTTTCTTTCTTGGAGAATGGTTTGGATTCTGGCTTGTACTTCGGTGTGATTTTCAAGGGCTTGCATGGCTATCCACTGTGTTAGTTCATTGACATTATAAGGCATTTTTACCTTATTCAAATAGTCAATGATTTCCTCATTGGCGAATGTCATTCCTAATCTTACACCTGCCATGCCCCAGCCTTTGGAGAAGGTTTGTGTGACGATTAAATTCGGAAATTTATCAAGCCAATTTGTACAACTTTCTTGCTCTGAAAAATCAATATACGCTTCATCTACGACCACGATTCCTTTGAATTTTTCGAGTAATTCGCGGATGCGTTCCGCTTGCATCGAATTTCCTGTCGGATTATTGGGCGTACAAACGTAAAGTACTTTGGAATGGTCGTCCGCAGCCGCGAGAATAGCTTCCACATTCGGTTGAAAATCAGGCATGAGACTCACTTCGCGTACTTCCACATTCGCCACGTCTGCCGCTACGCGATACATTCCAAATGTCGGTGGTAAAATGATGATATTATCTTGTCCCGGTTCGCAAAAAACTGTTGTTATCAAACCGATTGCTTCATCGCTTCCGTTGCTCAAAAATATTTGTTCGGCGGGAATGTTTTTTATCCCACTCAATCGTTTTTTTAGCTTCAATTGAAGTGGGTCGGGATAGCGATTGAGTCCGTTGTTATATGGATTTTCGTTGGCATCTAAGAGGATGAAGTTGCCTTCGCCTTTAAATTCGCTGCGGGCGGAAGAGTAGGGTTTTAATTTTAAAATATTTGGTCGAACGAGGTGTTGCATAATCGTAACGCGAGCTTCCAGCTCGCAGTTTTTTAATTTTAAAAAGTGTACGGCGAGCTGGAAGCTCGCGTTACGTTATCCATATAATTCATAAAAAACTTTCGTTTTATCAAAGCCCATCTTTTCCAATCGTTCACGCGCTTCGTCAATCATATATTGCCAGCCGCAGAGGTAGAAACGGGTATTGGGTTTATCGGCATATTCGGTTTCATAGACTTGGTGAACGTAGCCTTTCACCCCTTCCCAATTTTCTTCGCGCGACAGCGTGACGGTGTATCGAAAACGTGGATTACGTTCCGCAAGGGCTTCAAATTCTTCGCGATACAAAATGGCATTTTCGTATCGTGTCCCAAAAATCAAGTGAATATTCCGCCCATCAAAATCGCGTTTTTCGAGGTCAAAAATCATACTGCGAAAAGGAGCAACGCCTGTACCTGTACACACAAATACCAAGTCATTTTCAATTTTCGGCGGCAAATAAAATGCGCCGTCCGGTCCTTTGAAAGTAATCGTGTCGCCTTCGTTTATTTCTTTGAAAAGATACTCGGATGCCAAGCCACCTTCGTAATACGCAATCGCCAATTCTACTGTATTTTTTTCATTCGGTGCATTCGCAATGGAGTAGCTGCGCCAACGTTTGCGCCTACGTTCATGTATGGGCAAATCCATAGTAATGAATTGTCCGGCGCGAAAGTCGATTTTATCCAAATCCTTCGCTTTCAGCCAAAAACGCCAAGTCGTCGGGGTGGTTTTTTCGATTTTTGTGAGGGTGCTGTCGTGCCAAGTCCACATTTATTAATGATTTTTTGAGAAGTCAGACCGCTTCGCTGTCAGAACATTTCATTGTCAGAAGTCAGATTTTTCCTTGGTTATCTGACTTCTGACAATGAAATGTTCTGACCTCTGACCTCTTATTCAAGTCTTATTGCTACCGCATTTTTGTGAGCGTCTAATTGCTCGGCGGCTGCCATTTGCATGACGGCTTCGCCGATATTTTCTAAACCTTCTTTTGTGAGTTTTTGATAGGTAATTTTCTTTAAAAATGTATCTAATGAAACGCCACTATACGCTGTTGCATAACCGTTGGTCGGTAGCGTGTGATTCGTACCGGAGGCGTAGTCGCCGACGGCTTCGGGGGTGTAATTTCCGATGAATACCGAGCCTGCATTGATTATTTTTTCTGAAAAATTATCTGCATTTTTTGTTGCAATAATGAGGTGTTCGGGGGCATATTCGTTGATGAGGTTGAGGGCTTCGTTTTCGGTTTGAATGATGACGGCATGGCTGTTTTCCAATGCTTTACGGGCAATATCGGCGCGAGGTAGTGCGGTCAGTTGTGCGTTGATTTCGGTTTGTACCTGTGTTGCCGTTTTTTCATTAAAACAAACTAAAACTACCTGACTGTCAATACCGTGTTCGGCTTGCGAAAGCAAGTCCGCAGCTACATAAGCGGGATTTGCGGTATCATCTGCGACGACCAAAACTTCCGAAGGTCCGGCGGGCATATCAATTGATACGCCGCCGCGACTAACCAATTGTTTAGCAACAGTAACGTATTGATTGCCCGGTCCAAAAATCTTGTATACACGCGGTACACTCGCTGTTCCGTATGCCATTGCCCCGACTGCTTGCACTCCACCGATTTTGAACACAGATTTGATACCGACCAATTCTGCTGCATACAAAATAACGGGATTTACCTTGCCGTCTGCCTGTGGAGGTGTACACAGCACGACCTCTCGACAGCCCGCTATCGCCGCAGGAATACCCAACATCAACACCGTAGAAAACAAAGGCGCAGTACCGCCCGGAATATACAAACCCACTTTGTCAATCGGTACACTTTTACGCCAACATCGCACGCCGGGCATGGTTTCCACTGCTTGTGTTTCCGTTCGCTGTGACTGGTGGAAAC
>JAHDEO010000424.1 GCA_020628725.1 Saprospiraceae bacterium | reverse complement strand
TGGATCCGTTTCATAGCGAATGATTTTATCGACCATTTGCTCTGCTTCTGTCAGATTTCCTACGGGAAAACGCCCTGCTCCAATGTCCAACAAACCACCAGCAATATTCCCCTCATTATCATCCATCATAGCGAAAAAATCATCCGACGGATAACTCGTAATTGGATTGACTGACTCACGGGTCGAATACACAGGAACAAGGTTGATATAATTTGTACTTTCCTTATTATTTTTATGGTCAAAAACACCATCTCCAAACAGCAATAAATACTTCAATGAATCCATCGAATTGGAACGCGTATACAGCATTTTCACAAAATCCCGAATCGCCGTCACATCGGGAGACCCCGAACCAAATTCATTATAAATTTGATAGACAGGCACCGCTTCAATCGTCATACCGCTATGGCTTGTACGATGATCGACGTAGCGATTCACGGCAGATTCCAGTTCAGGCGCATATACGACCAACATATCCGGTGCAGTCGTGATGCCGTGTAAGTTTTGATTTTGAATTTTCTCTACAAAAACGGGCGTAACCAATTTATTTTGTTCGAAAATGACAAAGGTTTGAAGGGTTTCTGTGTTCGCACCGAAAGTGAGTTGAGAGCCGCTGAGGGTGTAATCTTGGCGACTTGGGTCGAGGGCATCACTCACATTCCAAACTTCTACACTATTATTTGCATTCGCTATCGCAAAATTTGAAACGGACTCCCCTACGCTACGTGCATCTCTGAAAATCAGCGGATTGCCCGTGTAACGCAAATCACATCTGCCTTGTAGAGTAATGTAGTCAATCCAACCTTCCCCTTCTGTCGGGCGCGTATAGTCAAATTTTAGTGTAATATCATTTCCCGTTGCATTGAATGTAGAATTGGTCTCACGAATCGCGGCAAAAGTACTCGTGGCACCGCCACCTACATTGCCCATATTCGCCGTAGTTATCGTACTACCATTATAGGAAATCGTGAAACGGTGTGTGCCGCTATTCACAGAGCGTCCTGCAAGTCGCGTACGCACCTGCACAGGTTCGCTTGTGATGAGATTTTCAAAAGAAAAATCGTATTCTCTTTCGTCTACAAATTTAAAATAATCGCCATACCATTCTCTACCACTTGGGTGTGTCACAAAATGGTCCAATAAATTTACTGCTTCCTCTTCCATGTGAATCACTGCATCATAACTGTTCGCGGTGTAGTTGGCACCACTCATGGAAGATTGATTCGTAATACGTTTTCCGTTTTCAGAGGCATTTATTTTCAAGAAATAATAACTCGCGTCCGAATAGAGATTTTTTGTAACTCCAAATTGTTGTGTATTTTCATTATAGGTAGTCGGGTCGGGACCTGTGGCATAAAATAAAATGAAATCATCCGAGCCGAAACTTCCATCGCCACTGCTCACATAAATCGCATTTTCATACACATCATCCTGACGAAAATCACCAACTATTTCTGGAAGCGGTGTACCGCCATTGCCCAACAACTGAATACGAGCAGGGTTAATATCACTCAAATTCAAACCCAATTCATCGGTCAGAAAACTTGCATCAATTTTATACACACCTGCCTCGCTAACAGATATTTTATATACATCGCCCGAACTTAATTTGGAAACTGTCGTATTATCAGGTGCGCCATTTTTTAAAGTATTTGCAGGAAGGTGATTGACTTGTAATTCACCCGAAACCAAACGCTCGAAACTCGTACCCACACGACGTAGCGGCACAAACTCAATTGTCCCCATTGCACGTCCGCGTGCTATGTCCACGCTCGTATATATGCGAATATTTTCCTCGATAAAAACATCGTCTTCATGCGCTTTTTTATCAACACGCTCGTATTGAGCATTTTGCAGTGTAACTTGAAGCGTACCATTGGCACTCAAAGGAAATTTGTGTACAAAACTCGGCAAAGTCGGATGCTTAGGCGCAAAGTCTGCTCCCTCAAAATGTAAGATTTCGACGGTTTTTCCCGGAAAAATTTCATATGTGTGGGGTGTATCTTCCCATTCAGGTGTCACCAATATCGTAAAAGGCGCTGTACCATACATAGTAGCCGATAGCAAAAGTGCAAAGGACAACAACAATGTTCTTATCATAATAGAGTATAATGAGTGAATGAGTGAATTTTGAATGAGTGAATGTTTTTTAATGCGCTAATGTTTGAAAATATTATCGCATTTCAGCATTATCGCATTTTTATTCATTCATTCAAAATTCATTCATTCAGAATTAATATTTTGTTAAGGACACAATTTTTATGCAGTTAAACGTAGTTATTTCAAGTAAATTTACGTCTAATTTTTTTGGAATACCTTTTGACTGTATATCAAAACATATGTTTTGTCTTTTGGATAGCAAAAAATTAAGTTTAAGTTTAAGCACAAGATTAAGTTTAAATGACAATTCGGCAAAGCCGAATTCTACAGAAATTTAAATTTGATTTAAACTTCAACTTAAACTTCAACTTAAACTTTATGAGACACATCACAGCATTTATATTGCTTTGCCTGTCATTTCAAATGTCGGCACAAGATGTGGTGTTTAGTCAGTTTTTTGCGGCACCGATGGAATTGAATCCCGCTTTGACGGGCTTGACCCATGCGCCGCGTGTCAGTCTAAATTACAGAAATCAGTGGCCCGCTATACCCAATGCGTACATTACTTACGCAGTAGCTTATGACCAATACTTTGATAAAGTCAATAGCGGAGTTGGTATCAATATCATATCCGACGCAGAAGGCGGCGGCACTTACACAACGAACAGAATTGATTTTTCGTATGCTTATGACCTGCGTATTGAAGGAGATTTTTATCTTCGCGGCGGTTTAGAGGCAGGATTTGTGCAGCGTAGGTTGGATTGGGACAAATTGATTTTTCTCGATCAGATAGATCCGTTGACAGGAACTTCGATTCCCATTCCAACGGAAGAAACGCGCCCGGATAACCTGTCACGATATTACCCTGATTTTGCAGCGGGAGTATTGGCATATTCCCCTATATTTTACGCCGGAGTTGCCATAAAACATCTCAACGCACCTGACGAAAATCAACTGAGTTTTGAAACGGATTTTGCTCAACGTCCCGTTTTATATTCGGTACATGCAGGTGCGGAAATCGAACTCGGAGAGCGCAATAAAACAGGGCGTCGCACGTTTATATCACCGAATATCTTGTTTGCCCGTCAAGCGGATTTTGGACAGATTAACGTAGGGGCATACGCACAAGCAGGAAGCGTCTTTGGAGGAGTGTGGTATAGAAATGCTTGGAGCAATGTAGATGCAGCGATATTTCTCGTTGGTTTTCAACAAAATATAGTCAAGGTCGGATACAGTTACGACCTCACATTATCCCAACTTAGTACACGCACAGGAGGTGGTCACGAAGTTTCCGTGATTTTGAATTTTGAGAAGAGAGGCGTGGACTATAATAATTGTCTTGACCTATTTAGATAATGGATAACGGATAATGTACAATGGATCATAAAAATAATGAATGATAAAAATTTTCGCGTAGCGAAAATCAAAATATTATCCATTATACGTTATCAATTATCCATTAAGATAATAAGATTTGCCATTTTCAAATATAAAATACAATTGATAGTTAATAAGAGAATGATGTGCGTTATCCATTTTCAATTAGACATTATCAATTAGTAAAAAACATAATTAATTTTATGAAACAATTTCTTAAAGTAGCGGCATTTGCGGTGCTTGCGCTACTGGTTTTTGATTCTTGTAAGAAAGCGAAAGAGACTTCCGAGACTACCGGTTGGAATTATAACGATACCGAATGGGGTGGTTTTGAGAAGTTAGAATATCAGGGACAACAAGAAGGTCCTAATCTTGTACTCGTAGAAGGGGGTACATTTACGATGGGTGTGGTAGACCAAGACGTAATGTTTCGTTATAACAACATCCCGCGTCGTGTAACGGTTTCTTCCTTTTATATGGATGAAACAGAGGTTGCCAATATCGACTACCGCGAATATATGTGGTGGTTGCAGCGTGTATTCAGCGAGTCGTACCCGGAGGTATTGCTCAAAGCGTTGCCTGATACCCTTGTATGGCGTGAGGAATTGGCTTTCAATGAGCCATTTGTCGAAACTTACTTCCGCCACCCATCTTATAATGATTATCCTGTAGTTGGTGTCACTTGGTTGCAAGCCAATGATTACGCTAAGTGGCGTACCGACCGCGTAAATGAAATGTTGCTTATCCGTAAGGGCATCCTTGCTCCGAATCCTGAACAAAAAGATGAGGATAACTTCAATACAGAAGCTTATCTTGTTGGTCAATATGAAGGTCAAACAGGAAATAAAGGTGGTATGAAAGATTGGCGTACCGGCGGTGAACGTCCTGTACGTTTTGAGGATGGTATTTTGGTGCCTTCTTACCGCTTGCCTACGGAGGCTGAATGGGAATATGCCGCTGTTGCTCTACAAGGCAAACAAGCTATGAAAGATGAGCGTATCTCTGACCGCCGACTCTATCCGTGGGATGGTACCAGTATGCGTTATCAGCGTCGCGGAAAATATCAAGGTGAAATGCTTGCTAACTTCAAACGTGGTCGTGGTGACTACATGGGTATGGCAGGTAAGCTCAATGATAATGCCCATATTACGGCACCTGTTCGTTCTTACATGCCAAATGATTTTGGATTATTCAACATGGGTGGCAATGTTAGTGAATGGGTATTGGATGTTTATCGTCCGTTGACGAGTGTGGCATTAGAAGATTCTGAGAATCACGACCTTAACCCATATCGTGGTCATATTTTCCAACAAAAAGTACTGGATGAAGAAGGTAAACCTGTTGAAAAAGACAGTCTCGGACGCATCCGTTATGAGCCTATCCGCGATGAGCAAGTGGCTGAGCGTCTCAATTATCGCCGTGCCAACGTAGTTGATTACCTTGATGGTGATAAAGAATCAGAGGTATTCTACAACTACGGTGTTTCTACACTCATCAGCGACAAAGCGCGCGTAGTGAAAGGTGGTTCATGGGCAGACCGTGCTTACTACATGGCACCGGGCAATCGTCGTTTCTTGGACGAAGATCGTTCTGCTAAAACACTTGGTTTCCGCTGTGCGATGACCCGTGTGGGTGGTCCGCA
This sequence comes from Saprospiraceae bacterium, assembly GCA_020628725.1. Lineage (GTDB taxonomy): Bacteria > Bacteroidota > Bacteroidia > Chitinophagales > Saprospiraceae > JAHDEO01. The sequence continues at coordinate 1,293 of JAHDEO010000424.1, read as the reverse complement.
AGGTAATGAACAAACAGGTGGACATCAGTTCCCCAAACGTTACCAGAAGAAGAAGAAACGTAAGTATGACTAAAACGAGTTGCGAGTTGACGAGTTACGAGTTAGCGAGTTGACATGCACACTGAAGATAAAAAAGCCTTTTCCATATGGAAAAGGCTTTTTTTGTGTGATAATTTTTATTTCGCGCAGCGAAATATTTTTTGAACTTGAATTTGATACTTGCGCTTGAACTTCATTGTAGCATTATCGCATTTCATCATTGTAGCATTGTGCTACCTATCCATTCTGACGATTTTCGGGTGAAATGTACCCAAAACATCCACCAAATCCTGTTGCGCTGCCATCACCTGATGAATGTCTTTATACGCCATTGGAATTTCGTCGATACCACCGCCGATGAGTTTGACACCTGATTTGCGAAGGGCTTCTTTCATCGCTTTTCCTGTGAATGAGGCTTTTGCCTTTGTACGTGACATCTGCCGACCTGCTCCGTGCGAAGCTGAATTGAGTGATGTCACCTCTCCCTTACCTCGTACGATAAATCCCGGTGCCGTCATCGACCCCGGAATCACGCCGAGGACGCCCTTGCCGGCAGGTGTTGCGCCCTTGCGATGTACGATGACTTCTTTGCCGTCTTGCAGTGTCTCTTTCCATGCAAAATTATGATGATTTTCGACCCTTGCAATCGGTTCATCGCCCAATGCCAGCGACAATTTTCGGTGTATCTCATGATGACATGCCGAAGCGTAATCACCCGCCAGATTCATTGCCAGCCAATACTCCATACCTGCCTCTGTATCCAAACTCAACCATGCCAAATGCTGTGCTTCACGCGGTAGTCTACACTGCTCTTTTGCAATACTCGTGTACTTCTGCGCGATACTTGCCCCAAAACCCCGTGACCCTGAATGTGAGAGCAATGCCAGATACTTTTTCGGCTCTAATCCCAAGTCATTACCCGGCTCAGTAATTTCTACAACTCCGAATTCGACAAAGTGATTGCCCGACCCAGAAGTGCCAAATTGACGATAGGCTTTATCCTTCAGTTTCTTGACTGTTTGTATTTCCCGAAACTCTTGTCTATCAAGTATTTCAGGCGGATTTGTCTTATCAAAATCTCGCTGACCAAATCGCGTATTTGCCTTCAAATCCAGCGTCAATTGATGGCGATTGTGTCGGATATATTCCGCAGGCATATCATAGATACTCAGGCACATTCGACAACCAATATCCATCCCTACACCGTAGGGAATAACCGCATTTTCTACAGCCAATACACCACCAATCGGCAAA
>JAHDEO010000423.1:1391-6431 GCA_020628725.1 Saprospiraceae bacterium | reverse complement strand
ATCGCACGATATTTTTTGTCGGGAAAATGGCTGTTCATCACACTTATTCTCTTTGCACTCGAACCTACGATTCTGGCTCAATCTACGATGGTAACGCCGGAATTACCGATACTATTTTTGTATTTGCTCGCCATTCGGTCGATGTTGTATCGAAAGGTTTTTTGGCAAATCGTGGCAACTTGCCTTGTCGTTTTGCTCAATACGCGCGGGGCGATGATAGTGGCGGTAGTGTTTTTGAGTGAGTTTTTGATACGGCTCTTCTCGCCCCCCAGCCCCCTAAAGGGGGAGCAGCAGCCCGCCCGACTTCCTATGTGGACTCCCCCTTTAGGGGGTTGGGGGGTGCGCATGATTGCCAAATATATTCCTGCGGGCATCGTAGCGGTAGGTTGGTTATTTGTGCATTATTATATTGAAGGTTGGGTTGGTTTTAATCGGGCAGATATGCCGTGGAAGAATAGTTTTATTCGAGTAGAAGGCTTGGGTATTTTGAAAAATATTGGTGTATTTGGTTGGCGGTTGTTGGATTTTGGACGGGTTTGGATGTGGTTGGTGGTTGGCTTGGCTTTGTTGAAATTTTTACGAGAGTCCTCCCCCCAGCCTTCTCCGAAGGGGGAGACGCAAACAAACGTCTCGTCTGACATCCCAAAGATGTCCGACGAGTGGACTGGCGAAAAGAGCTTAAAAGTATCCGATAATACTAACTCGTCGGACACTTTGGAAGTGTCAGACGAGAGGGGGCGGAATTGGTCATTAATCATTCTAATCGTCACACCAATTATTGTTTTCGCGCCTGTGATGTTGCCTTACATTGGTACTTTGCAGCATCGGTATTTACTGCCATTTTTTGCGATGTTTGTGATTGGGGTGGCTTGGTGTTTTAGGTATTTGAATTGGAGAAGATATTGGATGTTGGGTGTGGTGTGTGTAGGTTTATTAACAGGACATTTGTGGGTATATCCCGACCAAATTTCGCAAGGATGGGAGGCGTCATTGGCGCATTTGCCCTATTTTGAAGTGAGGGATAAAATGACAGATTATGTCTTGGAAAAAGGCATTCAACCCAACGAAATAGCTACAGGTTCGCCAAATAAATATCGGCGACTCGACAGTGATTTGCAGCACGAAGGGACTTGGAAATTCATAGATATTGATGAGGTGAAATACGATACATTTGAATACATTATTCACTCGAATGTATTCAACGATTTTGCAGATTCGACGTATTATGACCTTCATTCGCAGTGGATACGCGAACGTGAGTATGAGCGTATGCAGGTGCGGATGACTTTGTTTCGGAATCCGGTTGTTCGTGATTCGTTGACTCGTTAATTCGTGTATTCGTTTTCATTTACCAAAAAAAATAACACGAATGAACGTAAATTCATTCACTCATTTATTGAGAACTTACGAATGAACACGTTAAAAAACCTGAAACATCGGGTCTTCTAAAATGGCTTTTTTTGCTTCTTCAAAAGAGATGTCCTGATACATAAAAAGCGGTTCCCACTTTCCGGTATGTCTGAAATAGGAAAGGTTGAAGCGGTCTTCGCCATAGTATTCCAAACGGGCAATTCCGGCGTCAAAGAAGTCTTTGAGTCGGTTTTCTCCACCGACTTTATACTTTTGCATGATGTAGAAGTAGTTGCCTCTCCATTTGCTGAAGACGTCAATGCAGTGATTCCATTTTTGTGGTTCGGGAAGTGGTCTGAGGCTTTTTTTCAGTTCTTCGACGATTGGTTCAAATTGTTTTGAAATCTTGTCTTTATCCCTCTTTTCTGCCGTTGGTGAATATACCCAAGCCATTTTTCTTTTTGCCATAATCAATTTATTATGAGACGGTTAAAACCGTCTATACAGGTTTAGGAATCACTATTTTCATCGCGCTCTTTGAGCTTGCGGTCTTCTACATTTTCATCCAAAAATTTATTGATTTCTTCTTTTTTGATGGTAGAAACTACATTGCCAAGTGAGTCGATATTGATTTCGAAACCTTTCAATTCTTCGTGTACTTCGGGCTTGTCTTTGTTTGTGTTATCTTTTTCCATGATTTAATATTTTAATAATTCTATTGCACTATTCCGATATCTGAGCATATCAACTTATCATCAATATACATCCTACTTATGAATCGATACCCTGACTTCATTTTGTCTATAATTTCATAGGTTAAAATGGTATCACTTTGACTAAGAGGAGTGAGCTTATACGTGCATTTATCGCTCCATTCGATATTAAGTTTTTTTACGTTGGCACCGATTGTTTCCACTTGGAATTTATCGGTTCTAACAATTTTCATGCTGTCTTGTACAGAGAAAAAAATTCCCGTTTTCAGTGATTGACAATCCAGAGAGTCAGCTTTTTTCTCTATTAAGTTTGGTTCATTTATAATGTAATCAAAAGCCGTACAGGACGCATCTTGTACCATTTCTTCAAGAAAACTGGTAGCAAACGGTGTCATTATCATTCCGATTTTATCTAAGCAATCTTCCGACAAATCCTTTTCTTCGGTTTTTAAACATCTTAATAACTCTCTACCTTGAAGATTAGACAAGTTTAAGGACTCAACTATTTGAGTTATTTTATTCTGAGATTTTGGTTTCAATTCCTCAACAAAAACATTTATAAAAGTTTGTTGTGATTCTTTTTTTGTCAAGATAGCATTCTCATCAAAGTACTCCTCCCAATATTCTCCGGATTTCAAAACAAACTCCTCCATATCTCCTGAAACGTGCTTTATTATTCTCGCATCGTAATTTTCAGAATTCTGGCAAGCCATAAAAACCAACAATAAAGATAAAAATATTTTATACATTTATTTTAGTTGAAAACCGGAAGTCCTTTCTTAGTGATTAATAAGAAATTATATACAAATATAGGGAAATTAATTTTGGAATTTAATATGATGGAACTATACATTCAAATAAGACATCAGCGCGTCATATCTTTCTTTGAGTGTATCAATATACTCAGCTTCCTGATAATGCGCTTTTACCACATAATTGTAGCGAGTAAAACTGGCGATGATACGCTCCGGATTTTGGATATTCAGCTTGATAGTAAGGCGAATAACTTCGGAATCTGTCGGTGAGGTGACGTAGGTACTGAGCACCTTCGCGCTTTCAGATTCCACAATTTGGGCAACTTGTGTAAGTGAATAATCGCGGCGTGGAATTTCAACTTCGAGGATGGTGCCGGGTTCTATCATCGCGCCCGTTTGAGCGAAATATTTGAGGATATTATCTAAGGTAATAACACCAAGATATTCCTCATTTTCTACTACAGGAATGACCGTGAGTTGGAGATTGACCGCTGTTTTGATGACTTCGTAGATATGTTCTGCCGGCTTGACAGTTGGTTTTCGGAGGGAAAAGGTGTGCTCACCGAGCATTTTATCAGGGTTGTTGAAATCGTAAATGTCGTCTTCGGTGAGTAAGCCCATAAATTGACCATCATCTACCAACGGTAAATGCCTGACTTGGAAATCTGTCATCCAAGCTAATGCTCGATTGCCGGTATCCGTCATTTTCAACGGTGGCAAAGTCTCTGATATTAGGTCGCGGGCAGTCATTATTAATGGATAGTGAATAATGGATAATGGATAATGATTGTTTTTTGCTTTGCAAAAAATACGAAAAAATTAATCATTGTACATTATCCGTTATCCATTATAATATGTGTTTATTCAAAAATTGCTCCAATACTGCGTTGAATTCTTCGGGGAGTTCCATCATGGGGGCGTGTCCGCTTTTCTCAAAACCATGAAACTCAGTGTTTGCAATGAGTTCGTGGAAAGTTTCGCCGACATGATAAGGGGTAATAATATCGTGTTTGCCCCAAATTAAAAGTGTGGGTGCGGTAATTTCGTTCAATCTGTCTTTGACATTATGACGGATGGCAGATTTTGCTGCCGTTATGACACACATTGCCTTGTCAATATTGTTGACGATTTCAAATACTTCATCGACCAATTCTTTTGTGGCTACCTTCGGGTCGTAGAAGGTTTTCTCGGTGCGCTCCTTGATGTATTCGTAGCTGCCACGGCGTGGAAAACCTGCACCGAAAGCCGACTCATACAAACCCGAACTTCCCGTTAAAGTCAAAGTCTTAACCTTTTCAGGACAATCCAAAGTGTATAAAAGCGCGATATGTCCACCAAGTGAATTACCAAGCAGATGTACTTTGTCGTAGCCTTTGTGTTCAACAAATTCCTTGACGTATTTGAGGAGATTGTCAATGGTAGCTTCTTTTCGAGGCAAATCAAAAATAGGAAGCAAAGGCATGACGACCTTTACTTTGGTCTCAAAATGTCCTACTAATGGCTCGAAATTGCTCAATCCACCAAATAAACCGTGTAAAAGCAACAAGACCTCACCTTCGCCGCTTTCCGTATATTTAAATTTACCCTCTTGGATAAAGGGTGTTGTAGTTGTTTGCATAAGCGCAAATTTAGCCTTTATTAATTTGTTTTTTTGTGTGTTTAATGACAATTTTTAACCAATTATTTAACAATTGCAAACCATCTTTCGTTAAAACCGACTCCGGGTGAAACTGAACCCCGAAAACAGGCAACTCACGATGAGCAATTGCCATAATTTCGCCTTCATTTGTCATCGAAATTATTTCTAAATCGGTATTTTCTATGTTTTCAATGATCAAAGAATGATAGCGCATTACTTCGTAAGGCGAAGGGATGTTTTCGAACAAAGCATGTCTCGTGTGTGTGAGCATGGATGTTTTGCCATGCATTGGAAGACTCGCTTTGATAAGCGTTCCGCCAAAATACTCACAAATACCTTGATGACCAAGACAAATGCCCATCATTGGAGTTGAACGATGAAAAGTGTCGATTAGTTGCATGAGAATGCCCGCATCTTTTGGCGTTTTTGGTCCGGGAGACAACACCAAGCCATCAAAGCTCATTTTTTGAATCTCATCAAGCGTATACTCGTCATTACGAATGACGGTACACGCTGCGCCAAGTTGGGCAAGATAGTCGTAAAGGTTGTAGGTAAATGAATCGTAATTATCTACGAGTAGTAT
>JAHDEO010000423.1:0-1291 GCA_020628725.1 Saprospiraceae bacterium | reverse complement strand
GGGATTTGGTCGAATAACTCAAAGATGCCATTAAACATTTCTTGTACGATAGGGAAAATGGTTTTGGCAACGTCAAAACCGGCTTGAGGAATGGGTTCGAGGTGTTGGTAGAGTTGGGAAGTTGTTTTCATTTGAGAGGTGAGTAAGGAGGCTTTATCCATAAACGTAAATACACAACTCAACATGAAAACACCCAAAGCCGCCAAAAGTAAACCGCCTGCTATTTTGTTGATGAGTCCTAAATCGGCTGCTGCTAGCGTACTTTCCACGGCTTGCCCGACGATGCGTATCGCGAGCATCGCAACGATAAATGTTACTGCAACCGCAATAATCGGCACCAAGCCCGACCCTGTAGGTAACACAGTAGATAACAACACCGCTGCCGTAGGTGTCAATTTCAATGTAGCGATAAAAGCAATGACCGTTCCCACCGTAGTGACAAATGTCTTGATAATTCCTTTACTGAATCCGGCATAAAAGGCAAGGGCTGCCGCTCCAATGATAAATATATCGACGAACATAGTGTAGTTGTTAGTCGATGGTCCATAGTCCATAGGAAGCCGCGAGACTTTACTATGGACTACTGACCATCGACTATGGACTATGATAATAATTTTCTAACGATACCCGAAATGACTTTGCCATCGGCTTGTCCGGCAAGTTGTTTGGTAGCCATACCCATGACTTTGCCCATGTCTTTCATGGAGCTTGCGCCGGTTTGCTCGATGACCGCTTGTACAGCTTTCTCTATATCTGCTTCGCTCATCGCTTCGGGTAAATATTGCTCTATCACGGCGATCTCGGCACGCTCAGGTGCAGCGAGGTCTTCGCGTCCTTGTTTTACGTAAATATCAAGCGACTCTTTGCGTGATTTGACTAATTTCTGGAGAATCTTAATGCCTCTTTCTTCTGTCATTTCCTCACCGCTACCATCGGTATTCGCCAATAAGATAGCGGATTTGATGGCACGCAAAGTGCGCATACTGTCTTGGTCTTTTGCTTTCATGGCTGTTTTGAGGTCTGCATTAATTTTGTCTGTAAAACTCATTACTTAATTTAGTGATTTTTGATTGTCGATTTTTGATTGAGGTTTCGCTACGCGAAATTTCTATAAGTATAACTTATTTTATTGCTGGATCGTTCATTTTGTGTACGAAATACATTTTTTGTGAAGCAAAAATAAAAAAACTCGTAACCCGTTAATCACGAAGTAATTTCGCTTTCTCTTTTATAAATTCTTCTTCACTGATGAAGCCTCTGTCGCGCAACTCACCAAGTCGTTTGAGTTTGA
>JAHDEO010000422.1 GCA_020628725.1 Saprospiraceae bacterium | reverse complement strand
GGGCGGAAAAGACGTTCATATTCACAATACAAATAATTTTAAACAGCCTCTCAAACTTCAAAAATCCTTCAAAATAAGCAAGCTGTCATTTTGATGAACATATTTATTTTTTGTAAACCAACCAATCTTCAATTTTGGGTGTCTTTAACAAAAAATAAGCCTATGAGATATCTTCCGTTTTTCTTGCTTATCTTTTTTTGCTCTTGCAAAAAAGAAGGTAATATCAGATGCACCGAACAAGATTGTACCATATTAAATGATTTTTCTGTCAAAGTCGATAGAGAAGATGAAGCAGTTAATCTTAAATTCGCTATTACCAAAATAATCGATGCCCCGGGGAAGGTTTGCACACCCGATGTCGTAGATTTTTACATTTCCGAAGACAATCTTAATTTTGATAAAGTAGATAGAGTTTCTGCTGACGCATCAAATTTCAGAATAAACGACTTGGAAAATGACAAATTCTACTTTTTAAAAATGGTGAATCTTCATTGCGAATTGGACTCTATTGTTTCACAAACATTAGCCATCAAGCCCGGAGAAAATAATCTGCCAATATTGACTAATAAGTCATTTCCATTCTTGATAGATGAATATGAAATATCTAACGATGGGCAGTATGTAGCATATCAACTCGCACTTGAACGCTCGTGGCATATCACTTCTTTTGCGAATCCACAGTTAGGCTTGTACCTTTTTGACCAAAGCAATGATGTAGCATGGCTCAATGATAATTCAAGAATTGCCTACGTCAAACTAATTCTGGAAGATAACTTTGTTAGGTCGCATAAAATTAATATCTATGACCTTTCAAGCTATCAAGAAATAACATTACATACCATCCCAAACCCCGAGCTGTATTGGATTCATTCGATTGAAACATCTCTGGACGGAACGTCCATTTTCTTCAAATCAAATAAAGATAATGGAGGTTCGACACCTCAAGAAAGACGTATTTATGATAATATCTGGAAGATTAATATTGAAACCGGCGAGTTAGAACAACTTTCGGATTTTCTACCCGTAGATTTTGATTTGTATAGCTTCAAAGAAGACCCATTAAACCCAAATAGCTTTTACGTGCTTGGTGGAGCTTACAATGATTTCTCATCAGAAAGAAGAACTGACCTTTATTACTTTAATACAACAAATCAAACTTTGTCACCGATATTAGAAGATGAATTCAGGGAATTAGATCTAGTGATAAGTCCATCGGGCGATAAAATATTACTGTCAAGTCAAAGAACCGGAGTAAGCGAATTATGGGTTTATAATATCAATACGTCTAATTTGAACCAAATTACGGACAGGCATTTGTATGGAAATAATGTCACTTGGTCAAACGTATTTTGGAAAGATAATAACACTTTGGCAACTCATATTAAATTCAACGAAGAATGGCAGTTTGTTGAGTTTGACGTTGAATAAAAGAAAATGTTTTTTCTAATAATAAAGCCCTTCAAAATGATAATTTATTCATTTTGAAGGGCAATTTTTTTTCGTAATAAAAATACAATTACATTTTGACAATTCGCTTGCTGATGACTTCATTTTCCATTTGAATGGAGATAAAATACACCCCTCGCGCTTCCTGCGAAATATCAATGGAGAGGTCGTTTTGCATATTACCGCTTTGAATGATACGCCCTGTGGTATCGTGGATTTGGTAAGTGCCTTGTGGGATGCCTTGTATGGTAAATGTATTGCTGGTAGGGTTTGGAGAAATTGTGATTTGAGGTAGATTATCAGGTACAGTGGTGGACACGGTGCAAAGGGCAAGGATTTCTTCGGCACTATTGCAGTTGGGCGCATTATCATATATTTCTGATGCGCCACCACTTTCTAAGTAATTACAAATGGGCGGAATTGCACAAATAGATAGTATTGGATTAGAAGTAATCTGCAAATCACCATCAATTGAGGTGAGATTTTCCAAGCCCATTAAATCAACCAAGCCTGGACAGGCTCCTATTATCAAATCCTCAACAGATGTAAGGTTGCTCAATGCCGTTAAGTCCGTCAGGTTTGGGAAGTCGCCTATGCTCAAACGATACTCAACCGAAGCAAGGTTATTCAAACCATCTAAACTTGTTGCAGGAATACTAAAAAAATCTATGTACAAAGCAGCGGTCAGATTATTGAGGGCAGTCAAATCGGTCAGCGCAGGACTCGGACCTATAACCATATCCGAAATGACAGTCACATTATCCAAGCCTTTCAGACTAGTTAAAGAGTTGTTGGGGAAGAAAGTAACCGCAGAGTAACCGGCGATATTCAAATAACCTAATGAATCTATATTTTCTAAACCTACGAGATTCACCAAAGAATCATTGTCTCCAATAAGTAACGAACTAAGCGACGTGAGATTATTTAATCCGGTCAGATCAGTCAAATGGCTGTCTTGTATCCATAGCGTACCTTCAATTGAAGTCAACTGAGTCAAGGGGCTTAAATCATTGACAGCCGGAGAGCCGATTTCTATATTGCCGACTATCTCTGTACAGTTGGGATATTGTGCAACAAAATCATTAATTTCTTGCTGTGAAGCTAACTGGATATTTCCCGTAGGACATTGTGCATTAGAAGTGTTAGCAAAAAAAATTAAAGTAAAAAAACAAAGGAATAAACTTTCAAATGGTTTCATATTGGTTATTTCTTTAAATTTAAAAAGACATCAAAACAAGTGAGTTTGCTTTGATGCCTCTAATTTATTAAAAAAACATCTTAACTTTAATAATTTGTCGTACAAAATTTCATCATTATAAATTTTTCATCCCAAAAAAAATTATAAAATATCTATTTGTTGTAAATTTGAACTTCAAACAGTTACAAAGAGATAAACTGAACCACGAAGGACACAAAGGACACGAAAACTAAACGAGCGAAAAAGAAAACTAAGTTTAGCAAAAGCTAATTATTCAATACTAAAAAAACTGAGTGTCCTCTACGTCTGTATTGACTTTCGTGTCCTTCGTGCGCTTAGTGGTTCAATATCACCACACATGGAAAAAATAATCAAAGATTCAAGATTTCAAGCTGCCTTAAAAGAGATTGCAGAAGCGGAAGGACGCAGCTTTACAGAAATACAAAAAGAAGGTGCAGCCTGCATCGGCGAACTATACGCACAGCAACACCCAATGGCGACCATGCTTGGCGCACAGACCATTCAGTACATCTTGTCGCGGGCGTATGAAGATAAAATTGATGTGGACCCGAAGGGCATACAAGCCCTCATGAAGTTGGTGCGAAAACATCCGGTGGCGTTTATTATGACCCACAAAACCTATCTCGATACCATGATTTTGGCACTCACGCTCGTGCGTTATGGGATGCCTGTGCCGTATGCTTTTGGTGGCGACAATATGGCGTTTTTGGGCTTGAAACAGTTGGGCAAGGCAGCGGGTTTGATATTCATTCGCCGCGATTTTAAGAGCGATAAAGTCTATAAGGCGGCACTGCGTCATTTCATCGCTTCGCTGATTGAACAAGGCGAACATTTTACGTGGAATATCGAAGGCACACGCTCCCGAACGGGCAAGATTGTGTGGCCCAAAATGGGCATCCTCAAATACATCATGGAAGGCGAAGCACACAGCAAACGCGAGATAAAATACGTACCTGTTTCGATTGTATATGATTTAATACCGGATGTAAAAGAGATGACCGAGCAAGGCAAAGGCAAAGCAAAAAAATCGGAAAATCTGATGTGGTTTGCCAATTATATCCGCAAACTCGGCGACCAATTCGGACGTGCCGCGATTCGATTTGGCGAGCCGGTGGATGTGGGCGGTTTACATCAGGCGATTATCCCCGACATGGAAGAGGATAGCTATGCCGACAAAAATACCCTGCCGCGATTCGCCTTTGAAGTCATCCACAAAGCCAATCGCATTACGCCCGTGACGACGGTTTCGCTGATTTGCCACCTCTTGCTCAATCATTTTTCATTGACCAAAAAAGAAATGGAAATCCGCGTGTCTCAACTGATGCGTTTTATCGAAAAACGACGCGAAGATGTCCTCTTGGATAGAGGAAAACCGATTGGTAAAAGTATTCAAAAAGCCCTCAACTTGCTCATCAAAGGCGGCATCGTCGAAAAGACCCAATCGGGCTTACACGCGCAATATTGCTTGGCTTCCACCGAGTATTTACCTGCCAATTATTACGCGAATATGTCGTCGGGACATTTGTATCATCGCGCCTTCATTGAGTTGGCTTTGGTCAAGGTTGCCGACGATACTTCCGATGACCGCATTATCAATTTCTGGGCAGAAATCATGCGCTTACGCGACCTGTTCAAATTTGAATTTTTTTATACAAATAAACAAAATTTCTCTAACGAAATTGAAGCCGAATTAGCGCGTTTTGACCCCAAATGGCGCGACATCATTTCCAATCCAAAAGGCAACATCAAGGCATTGCTTCGCCGACAGACTTTATTTGTCTCCGAGTCGGTCTTGCTAATTTATCTGGAAGCGTATCAGGTTGTTTGTCAGACCTTAATGGGTTGGAATGTCGAAAATGAATTTAGCGAAAAAGGCTTTATAGATGCTTGTTTGTTTAAGGGAAAAGACCTGCATTGGCAAGGCAAAATCCGCCGTTTGGATAGCGTCTCCAAGCCCTTCCTGATTAATGGTTATCGCTTGGCAAAAAACCGTAATTTCATTCCCACTGAAGAGGGAAATATAAATAAAGAAGGCATCCAAGATTGCATTGATACCTTGAAAGCGACCAACAACCGTTTAGCACAATTACATGGTTTTGAAGAAAAAATTATCATAGAAGAAAACCCTGCCGTACCGCTTGAAATGGCAGTCGTTCCGGGTTCGGTTTTGGCAGATGTGGCTACGGATGTTTTGCAGCAAGAAGAAGGCGGACATATCGCCGCATTTTTCGATTTAGACCGCACTTTAATAGATGATTTTTCGGTCAAACAATTTATGCGCTCGCGTATCATGAGTGGCAAATCTTCTCCGAAAGAGTTCTTGACACAATTTGCTGCCATTTTGGTCTATGCTTCCGGTAATCGCGATTTTGAACGACTGACCAGCATTTCCTCAAAAGGCATCAAAGGTCTTAAAGAACAAGAATTTATAGATTTAGGAGAAGAAGTATATTTAGAACATTTGGCAGGAACCATCTATCCTGAATCTCGCGCTTTGGTGGATTCACATTTGGCGAAAGGACATAAGGTGGCTATCATTTCTGCCGCTACGCCTTACCAAGTTGACCCAATTGCGAGAGACTTGGGTATCAATGATGTTTTTTGCACTCGAATGGAAGTCAAAAATGGAAAATTCACCGGCGAGGTTGAAGAAATGTGTTGGGGCGAAGGCAAGGCAAATGCCGCACGCGAGTTTGCCGAAAAGCATAATATTGACCTCTCGAAAAGCTATTTTTATACCGATTCGATAGACGATTATCCGCTCTTGGAAATCGTAGGACACCCGCAAGCCGTCAATCCCGACAAAGAACTTTCCCAACGTGCTTTTGAGAATAATTGGCAAATCCGCCGCTTCTCCCAAACCACCGACACGCCCCTCGTCAACAGTATGCGAACTGCCCTTGCGATAGGTAGTTTTTACCCTGCGGCGATGAAAGGCTTGGCAGTCGGCGCGATGAATATGTCGCAACGCAAAGGCATCAACACGACCATCGAAAGCATCGGCGATTTGGGTTGTCGCATGGCGGGGCTGGATGTCTCGGTACGCGGTATTGAGCATCTCGAAGTTGCCCGACCTGCCGTGATTTGCTTCAATCACCAGAGCAATGTCGATATGTTTATCATCTCAAAACTCGTCAAAAGAGACGTGACCGCCATCGCCAAAAAAGAACTCGCCTCTACGCCACTCGGTCCGCTATTCAAAGCCATGGGCGCGATTTTCATTGACCGCAGCGACAAATCCAAAGCCCTCAAAGCCTTCGAACCCGCCATCGAAGCCCTCAAAAGTGGTGTCTCCGTCGCCATTGCGCCCGAAGGTACGCGCAGCCGCACCCGTAAGTTGGGCAAGTTCAAAAAAGGAGCGTTTCACCTCGCCATGCAAGCGGGCGTACCCATCGTGCCTATCGTCATCAAAAACGCACACGATGCCATGCCCAAAGGCAGCGGCTTGATGCAAGCAACTCATATTGAGGTAGTTGTACTGGAAGCTGTGGATACTTCCAAGTGGAAAGCGGAGACGATTGATGACCATGTGGCGGAGGTAAGGGGCTTGTATTTGGGGGTATTGGAGCAATTGGAATCGTAGCACCGTAGCGTAACGCCTCCGGCTTGCGTCCGCGTATGGTGCCGAAATTAACGTGAAATAGAACGCGGATTTAGCGGATTGAACGGATGACGCGGATTTTTTTGTTCGTTTAAAAGTAACGGATTCGTTACCTTTAAAAATTAATGTATATTTCGGGCGTTCCTGTAAATCCAAATTTAATTTCCGTACCAAATAAAATATT
>JAHDEO010000421.1 GCA_020628725.1 Saprospiraceae bacterium | reverse complement strand
GCGGCTATTGACCGACAAGGTGGTGCTTTGATGAATGTCAAACTTTGGGCATTTCAATAAATATCGAGTTACGAGTTACGAGTTTGCGAGTTACGAGTTCATTTTTGCGAAGCAAAAAATAAAAACCCGTAACTCGCAACCCGTAACCCGCAACCAAAATTGACACTTTTTAAAGTAAACATAAAATGAAAAAAATATCATTATTGCTTGTTGCGCTTTTCTTCGTCAGTATATTTACCGGCTGTGAAGAAGAAGATACGTTTCCATTTGAAACAAAAGGTGCAACTGTAGCTATTGCTAATGCTGCCGGTTTCTTCGATTTAGGTGATTTGAGTAATACTTTCTCTTTTGATGCCTCTTCACTCGGAGAAAATGTTTCTTCTTTTGATATTCTCAAAAGCTATAATGGTGGCACACCTGTTTTCCATGCTACCGTTAATTCATTACCAACAACTATCTCTATAACACCTGCTGAAGCAGTAGACGGATTGGGTATCAGTACTGATGACCTTCAAATTGGAGATGAAATTATCTTCTCATTTGACAATGTAGTTACAGCAAGTGGTACTTACCCATCGGGTGCTTCAGTTGCTGCTGCTGTTTCTTGCTTGTCATCACTTGCAGGTACATATGATTTCTCTACTGTTGACCATTTCTGCGCTGCCGGTCCTGAAACAGGACAGGCTACATGGACTGAAGTAGGTCCCGGTACATACGAAATTGACGACTGGGCTTACGGTACTTATCAAACATGTTACGGTGGTAGTGCTGCAAGTTGGGGAACATTGCAATTAAGCGATGTTTGTAATCAACTTAGCATTCTTGGAGATGATAACTACGGTGATACGTGGAGTTTTTCATCTATTGATGTAGATGGTGCTAATTTGACACTTGCATGGACAAATACTTACGGTGAGAGTGGTACAACTACCCTCACTCGCACGGATGGTACAGAGTGGCCTCCACTTTACTAATAAGAATTCTATTTCAAATAGATATATCAGAAAGCTCATCGGAATCCGATGAGCTTTTTTTGTGTCTGATACAGCAGTTTTATTTTCGCAAAAAAGTATTATTTTTAACATTGAAATATATTTTTCTATAAAAAACAGTTGAAGGCTAAATCTCAATTTAGTATTCAACTTCAAATAATCAACAATGAAAAACATCACATCATTTTTGCTATGTATCGGCTTAATTATCTCACCAATTGCCTGTACCAATCTTGAAGATATTAACATTGACCCTACTCGTCCATCGGAGGTAGAATTGAAATACATGTTGCCGGAAGCGATTACACAAACCATGTTCAACCAAGGCACTCAACCTATTATAATTGCAGGTTTTATTGTCCAACAATTCAAAGGTTTTGATGCTACAAAAATCCCCTACAACGGTTATGCAGCGTCCAATGTAGCATTCGACAACTACTGGAGAACCGGCTTGTATGCCGGCAGCCTTCGCAGTGCAAAACTCATTGCCGAAAAAGCAGAAGCGGAGCATGCACCACACTATGCAGGTATTGGAAAAGTATTATTAGCTGCCGGATATGGCGATGCCGCTTCTTATTTCGGTGATATTCCTTTTTCGGATGCCTTGCGAGGTATTGAAAGCCTAAATCCTGTTTTTGATACCCAAGAACAAGTCTATCAAGGTATACAAGCACTTTTGGACGAAGCTATCGACCATTTTTCACAAGCAGGTGGCGGACAAAGACCGGGAGCAGATGATTTGATATTTGGTGGCGATGTGGTGGCATGGACAGCGACAGCCTATGCACTCAAAGCTCGCTATTTGATGCACACCATCAAACGTAATCCTGATGCTGCTTCTACCATTTTGGATATTATTCAAAATAAAGCCTTCCAATCTACCATAGCGCAACCCGGATTTACGTGGGGTACTAATTTAAATGAAAATAACCCCCTTGCTAAATTTGCTATTGAACGTCCCAATACTGTCATTATAGATAATCGCTTTGCAGAACGTATGGAGGCAAATGCCGACCCGCGCCAAGATGTATATATGATATTTGAAGCTGATTATAATGATTATCATTACTTTGATAGCGGCGACGACGGAATATTATATTGGGCGCAAAATAACTCAACTATTCCATTGATTTCTCTGGAAGAATTGAAATTTATTGAAGCAGAATTAGAATGGATACAAGGGAATGAAGCGGGTGCCAAAGCCGCCTTGTTGGATGCTATTGCCACTAATATGGCACATGTCGGCGTAGATGGTACGGATTATATTGTGGCTTTAGACACTGCTTTCGATGCTGCGATTGACAAATACGAAATCATTATGAATGAGGCATACACGGCATATTATGGTCAGGCTTTTCATCAAAGTTGGGCAAACTTCCGCAGAACGGGTTATCCAAAATTGATAGCTCCGCCAGAAAGTGATACTCCTTTTAATCCCGGTGGTGGCATATTACAACGCTATCTCTATCCGTTTTCTGAAACAGAACTCAATAGCACGAATGTTCAAGTAGCCGTAGACCGCCAAAATGGTGCTTTGATGAATGTGCCTGTTTGGGCTTTTCAATGAAAAAATGAATTTTACACCGTATTTTGATGGAAGTGAATGTAATTAGAGCGATTATTGGAATTTCTATGGTTTTTATAATTGCATGTAGTTCAACAAAAAATAAGGTTTCTGACTATAATAGTAGTAATTTAGAAAGGTGTAAACTTTTCCAAAATACAATAGGAGATATTCCGGAAGGCTTGTTTTCATCCCCCTTTGATAGTTTATTCAATGTGTTCAAAAGAGATACAAACGAAATGGATTTCTTATTTAGACAAGTAGGACAACAACCTAAGTTAATAAAGTTAAGCTCGAATAATGGAATTGATTTTAATAGAACTATTATCTTGAAGGATAAGATAAGTCATGCTGACGTCGCATATATAGATGGAAAAGTTTCATTTGAGGGTTATTTAGGAGAACATGTATTTTTGTGTAATGTAAATTCTACAGATATAGGTAGTCAAGTATTTATTGTAAAAAAGAAAGGAATAGTCGTCGGGATATTATGGTTAGATAACGGACGCATAAAGGATATAGACGATTCGATTGCGGGCGAATACCCTATTTTAGATATATTGCGTAATATTAGCATGTTATTAAATTAACAATTCAATATTATTTCAGGACGGATAATAAATACAAACTACAACAAAAGGTCATCAAAATCCGATGACCTTTTATTATTTTTGCAAAACTTATGCGGTTATAAAATCGTTATTCATTATCCATTGTCAATTCTCCATTAATATTTCTATGGAAAAAAATGTAAATATATATATCGCCGGACATCGTGGCATGGTCGGCTCTGCCATTCGACGAAGATTGGAGGCAGAAGGTTACACGAATTTCGTAACACGCACCTCGCGTGAGTTGGATTTGAGAAACCAACAAGCCGTCAACGATTTTTTTGAACAAGAAAAACCGGAATACGTCTTTTTGGCAGCGGCAAAAGTTGGTGGTATTCATGCCAATAACACCCAACGCGGCGCATTCATTTACGATAATTTGATGATACAAAACAACGTCATCCATGCTGCGTATTTGAATGATGTGAAAAAGTTGATGTTTTTGGGGTCATCTTGCATTTACCCTAAATTTGCTGACCAACCACTCCGTGAAGACTACCTCCTCACAGGCGCACTCGAACCCACCAACGAGCCTTATGCCATCGCCAAAATAGCGGGCATCAAAATGTGCGATGCTTATCGCTCACAATACGGCTGCAATTTTATCTCCGTAATGCCGACCAATCTTTACGGTCCGAATGATAATTACGACCTTAAAAATTCGCATGTACTGCCTGCTTTGCTCCGTAAATTTCACGAAGCAAAAGCCAATAACACACCGCACATCGTCATGTGGGGCACAGGCACACCCAAGCGCGAATTTCTCCACGTAGACGACCTCGCTGATGCCTGTTACCATCTTATGCTTCACTATAATGAAGCCGAAACGGTCAATATCGGCACAGGCGAAGATATTGCCATCAAAGACCTTGCATTGCTCATCAAAAAAATCGTTGGCTACGAAGGCGAAATACAAAACGACCTCTCCAAACCCGACGGCACACCACGAAAATTACTCGATGTCGGTAAATTGGCGTCTAAAGGTTGGAAGGCAAAGATTGACCTTGAATCGGGTGTCCGAAGTGTCTATGAAGAAGTAAAAGAAAAATTTAATGTAGTAGCGAGTGCCGAGTAATGAGTCAAAAACTCGTCAACTCATCAACTCATCAACTCGTCAACTCGTACTATGAGCGCAACATACAACATAAGCCTCCCCCAATTTGAGGGACCATTCGACCTGCTGCTGTTCTTTATTGAACGCGACGAGTTGGATATTTACAATATTCCGATTGCCAAATTGACGGATGATTTTTTGGACTACATTCGTCAGATGGAGGCATTGAATATTGACTTGGCGAGTGAGTTTATATTAGTGGCAGCTACCCTGATGCGGATTAAGGCGAAGTTGCTTATCCCTCGAAAAGAACTAGACGAAGAAGGCAACGAAATCGACCCGCGAGAAGAACTTGTCCGACGACTTTTGGAGTATAAACGCTACAAAAGTGTATTGGATGATATGCGTAAGTTGGAGGAGGTACGCGCAGGGAGAGAAGGACGCGGCAATATCAGCAAAGAGCTACGCGGTATCGCTACCAAAGCTCTCGTGGATGCAGAGTTGGAGTCGCTGACGATGTTTAAATTGTTGAAAACATTTGAACGGGTATTGTCGCGATTTGAATATGAAAATCGGGAGGTCATTCACAAAGTCGTTAAGTACAACTACACCATTCAGGAAGAACGCGAAAAGATTTTGGTGGATGTCAGAAAACGCGATAAATCTGATTTTCATTATATTTTCAACGAAAAAAGATGCGATAACCGAATGCACGCCATTTTTATTTTCTTGGCTTTATTGGAATTATTGCAATTGAGAGAAATCGGCATCATCGCAGGTGAAGGCGTGAATAATTTCTGGATAACGGGGCAGGCGGGTTAGCGGGTTACGGGTTGCGGGTTTTTCGCTACGCGAAATCAAAAACTACAACACGACGAAACTACGACACCACAACACAATTTTACAATCATACCTATCAAACTTTCCCGACATTTTACTATCTTGTTCAAAATGAGAGATGAAAGGATACGTTAAAATCATTCATTCATTCAAAATTCACTCATTAGAGAATAGATGTTGCAAGACCAGCAAGTACATGAGGAAAGCCTGACGGCAGAGGAGCAGGATATGCTCAATTCGGTGCGATTTAGCCGAATCATCTTGCCTATCCTGTTGGGGCTTGGAGTAGTGGGCTACATGATGTGGCGTGCTTTCCAAAAGGAAAACTTACCGGAGTTGGATTGGAATATTTTGACGATTTCACTTCTGGCATTCACTGTTTTCCTGTTGGGTCTGCGGCACATGGCGTATGCGCTGCGCTTGCGAGTGCTGACAGAAGGCGAGTTCACTTGGCGCAAGTGTATCGAACTGATTTTTATTTGGGAATTTAGTTCTGCCATTACGCCTACGAGTGTTGGCGGGTCGGGTGTTGCGCTATTCGTATTGTCACAAGAAAAATTAGCCGCCGGGAAAATTGCTGCAATTATTTTCTACACCATTATCCTCGATACAGCGTTTTTTGTATTGGGTTTGCCGATACTTTTATTGTTTCTCGGTTTGCCGATGATTTTCCCTGAAGGGGACGCAGGTTCGAATGTGATTACCAATTCTTTTTTCATTTCCTACGCCTTGATGGTCACTTACGGGTCGCTGTTTTTTTACGGGATTATTTTGCGTCCCGACCGCATTCGCAATCTACTCGGCTGGTTGACTTCTTGGAAATACACCAAACGATTTCGCCGTCGCGCTGTCCGGATGGCAACAGATATGGTCACTACCTCGAAAGAAATTCGTACGAAACCTTTCTCCTATCATGCCACTGCTTTTGGCGCGACAGCCGCTGCATGGAGTATTCGTTTTGCATTGGTGATGATACTGATGATAGCCTTTGTGCCTGCTGTGCGAGAGAGCGTTAGTTGGGCACAACAGACTTTGCTCTACGGACGACTTGAAGCCATGTATGTCGTGCTTGCCCTCAGCCCAACGCCCGGAGGTACAGGTATTGCAGAGGCAGCTTTCGGTCCGTTTTTGCGGGATTTTATTGTGGATGGTAATGGAAAATACGCCGCAGGTATGGCAGTCTTGATTGCTTTTATTTGGAGGTTGCTCACCTATTATTTCTACCTTTTAGCAGGTACAATTGCTGTACCTAACTGGATTCGTGGGGTAGTCAATGACCGCATTAAAAGGCGCAAGGGTAAAAGCACAGCTTAATCAAATCACAAATCACAAACAAGGATTGTACGAAACTTAATGTATTCATCTGAATGTCAGCGATTAAATATAACG
>JAHDEO010000420.1 GCA_020628725.1 Saprospiraceae bacterium | reverse complement strand
TATGTATCAGGCGGCGATGCGCCTAATGTCAATGCGGGGTCAAATAAGACCATTTGTGAGGGTGAATCAGTACAACTGTGCGCCAGTGGAGCAGATTCATACTATTGGAATAATGGCAGCTATAGCCAATGTATCACCGTCAGTCCAAATAACACTACGACTTATACCGTAACAGGTACTACAAATGGTTGTACAGATACAGACAATGTAACGGTTTATGTAGAAGACATCCCTAATGTCAATGCAGGTTCAAATCAAACCATTTGCCGAGGCGAATCGGTACAACTTTGCGCGAGTGGAGCAGGTAGTTATTATTGGAATAATGGCAGTTATAGCCAGTGTATCACCGTCAGTCCAAATTCAACAACTACTTATACGGTAACGGGAGGAAGTGGTGATTGTACGGATTCTGATAATGTAACCGTATTTGTTGATCCTTCGCCAAATGTGACGGCAACAGGCGGTAACATTTGTCCCGGTGAAAGCATTCAAATCTGTGCAAGCGGAGCTGATACCTATACATGGAGCAATGGCAGTAATAGCCAATGTATCACCGTGAGTCCAAATTCGACAACAACTTATACCGTTACAGGACGAAACAGCAATGGCTGCGAAGACCAAGCCAATGCTACTGTAGTAGTAGAAGGATTGAACGTAGGCATCGACGGCGGCGGAAATGTCTGCCCTGTAGCAGGTGGTTCAGGAGCATGTATCACGCTCACTGCCACAGGCGATTCAGGCACTTACCTATGGAGTACAGGCGAAACCACTCAGAGCATTTGCGCTCCCGGCGAAGGTACTTACAGTGTTACGGTCACAGATGGAGCTTGTACAGGTACATCTTCTACGACTATCAGTTTCGTTCAGGTCAATATTGACGCAGGTGTCAATCAGACCATTTGTGCAGGTGAGTCAGTGACTATTGGTGGCAATCCACTTGCAGATAGTGGAGCTACTTATGAGTGGAATACAGGCGAATCCGGTACCATCAAATTGAACGGTGCTAATGCTGATTTTGGTCAAATTACCGTGAGCCCTACGACTACTACAGGCTACTCTGTGACTGTTACAGATAATGGTTGTTCAGTAGTAAGCAATGTGCTCGTTTCTGTATCCAATCCTGATGGTGGTGTTATTTCGGTAGTAGATCCTATCGTATGTATTGGCAGCACAGCAGAAACAGCTTATGATGTAAGCCTTACAGGTGCTTCAAATGACAATTCACAATGGGTTATTACAGATGCTCAATTGAATATTATTGCATTACCTGCGGGATTACCACTTGATTTGAGTGCTTTGGCACAAGATACTGACTACCTCATCTGGCACTTGAGTTACGCTGAGCTATCAGGCGCAGCTATCGGAGCAAATGCAGCCGACCTTGAAGGATGTTTTGATTTATCCAATTCAATTACCATTCGCAAAGAAGAATGCTGTACATTGAGTGTAGCAATGATTGACGACCAAACTATTTGTGAGGGTGAATCAGCAACCATTACAGCCATAGCCGAAAACTTCGTTACATGTGATGCGAGTGTAGGACCTTCTTATGAATGGTCTACTGGTGAAATATCTCCTACTATAGTTGTTTCTCCAACATCTACCACTACTTACACCGTTACCGTTACAGATTGTAATAATATTTGTGTGGCAGTTGGTGAGGTAACAGTTAATGTAGAAACGGGATGCTGTACACCTGTTGCGCCAAGTATTGCTATTACACCTGTAGAAATTGGTTGTGATGCATATGCAGGTGAAGTACTCATTAGTTCATCAGGTGGCAATAACAGCGACACCTACACGACGAGCTATCTTTTGACCGACGCATTAGGCAACATTATCAATGCTAATACAGAACCTATATTTGATATTGTAGATGCAGGAAGTTACACTATTCATTCGCTCAATTTCAGAACATGGGGCGGTATTGATGGACAAACCATATTTATTGGAGAAAATATCGCTAACGTAAGCGGTGATTGTTTCGAGTTGAGTGCGGGATTACCACTGGAAGTATGTATTTCATCCTTCAACCAAGCACCTATCGCTATCAATGATGATAATGTAACTTTCAAAGAAGATCCAATTTTTGGTAATGTATTAAATAATGACATCGACCCTGATGGTGATGATATAATTATCAATACTACACCAATTGCCGCACCTGCCAACGGCTCTGTACAATTATATCCTTCGGGAACTTACTTCTACATTCCAAACGAAGGCTTTGTAGGTACGGATGCATTTGTTTATGAAATTTGTGATACCGGCTCACCTCAGGAATGTTCAGAAGGTCGCGTTACTATCACGGTAATGCCCGGTATGATGCACGCGCTCGTTTTGAATAATGACGAGATAATGGGCGCACCCGGAGCAGGTGCAAACAACCTTTTCGTCGGTGGTGACCAGCCTATTTACAAATCAGCCAACCAAGCATGGACAGGTAATCTCATCGTCAATGACGCTGCTGTAAACGGAGTTGATTTGATTATGAATACCACACCTGTTGTGGCTCCTGCTCATGGTACAGTTATGCTGTATGCTGACGGTAGCTACGAATATACACCGGATGCGGGTTATATTGGTGAAGATGAATTTGAATATGAAGTTTGTACGGATGAAATAATACCTGTTTGTGGTACTGCAAAAATGTATGTTACCGTAGTAGAAGACATGAATGGCGCACCATTCGCAGGTGATGATTTCTTTGTTATTGATGAAAATACCAATAACTACTTTGGTAATGTTACAGGCAATGACTACGACACAGACGGTGGTACTTGTATATTCGCACCAATTAATGCGGTTGATGGTATCATTACTACTGAAAAAGGAGCAACTGTTATCGTCAATGCAGATGGTACATTCACCTACACGCCCGAAGCAGATTACATCGGTGCAGACGCTTTCTGTTATACCATCACAGATGATGCAGGCAATACACACAAAGCAAGTGCCAACATCTTCGTAAGACGTACACACGCTAAAGTTGACTTAAATGTATTCCTTGCCGGTGCATTAACAGATGCTACCAGCATGAATACAGGACTCAACGACAAAGGTATGTTACCGGGACAAACACCAACCAGTAATCTGGCAACTCCGGTACCTGCCGGACAACCATACAATGTAGCTCCGTGGAACTACAACGGTACAGAAGGTTTAGGCTGGACGGACGCTGACTACGATGCTATCGAAGCTACTGAAGGTGCAACTATTGTTGATTGGGTATTGGTGACATTCCGTACTGGTATTCAAGGAGATACAAACTTAGGACGAGCTGCCGGACTATTGCTCAATGATGGTCGTGTGGTCTTCCCTGAGCATACATTGGCTTTGGATGGCTTGACTACTACCGATCTTTATGTAGTTATTGACCACCGCAACCACATGGGTGTTATGTCGCCTGCAACAGTTGCAATGAATACTCGCGCAGAAATGACACTCGACCTTCGCAATGCTGATAGCTACGCTACACAAACCGGTATCGGTCAGTCGGAAGTTATGGCAGGTGTGTGGGCAATGCCCGCAGGTGATGCTTCAAAAATCACTGACCCATCAGGTTATGATGTCAATGGTAATGACAAAGCCGTATGGGATGCTGATAATGGTAAATTCTACATCTATTCACTCGGTGATTTCAACTTGGACGGCGATGTCAACGGTGGTGATAAAGCCCTTTGGGCTGAGAACAATGGTATATTCTCGAATGTACCTAAATAGACGAAGCTTATACTAATGTAGTGAATGGCTTTTCACTACAAATTTAATTTTGGTTTTTTTGGAAGGGAGCTGCCTGCAAGGGCAGCTCTTTTTTTGTATTGTATTGTATTTTACGGATAAAAAGTCCGTAAAAATTAACCATAAAAATATGATTATCAGTTTTTTGCAATAAAAACCGCTTTGCCTAAGCATCCTTAAAATACAACAAAAGGTTTGGTTGATGATTTCTTTTAAGGTATGTTTGTCAAAGATTCACACACAAAACTACCGACAAATGAACGATAATGAAGAACAAATCAAATTGCTCGAAGCAAAATTAGACCGCCTTTTGGTGAAGCATAATGCTTTTGCAAGAGAGTTGGGAGAATTGCGGAAAGAAATTGAACGCCTAAAAGCTGCTGATAATCAGCCTATTGAAGAAGAAACTCCTATTTTAGAAGAACAACTACCCGTTATAGCACCTTCCACCGAAACGCAAGAGGTGAATACGCCTGCTATTGAACAAGTGCAAACCTCTGCACCTAAGCCTGCGGCTCCTAAGCGTATACGTACCAAGAGAAAATCAGATTTAGAGAAATTTATCGGGGAAAATCTCATCAATAAAATTGGAATTATCATCACAGTCATTGGAGTGGCGATTGGTGCGAAATATACGATAGACAATGATTTGATTAGTCCTTTGACGCGGATTGTTTTGGGTTATTTGGTCGGTTTGGGCTTGTTGGGTTTTGGAATAAAACTGAAGGCAAAATACACAAATTACAGCGCAGTACTAGTGAGTGGTGCGATGGCGATTATGTATTTTATGACCTTCGCGGCTTATAGTTTTTACGGGTTGATTCCGCAGTTGTTGGCTTTTGCTCTGATGGTGGCGTTTACGGTATTTACGGTGATTGCGGCGGTGAGTTATGACCGTCAGGTGATTGCTATAATTGGTTTGGTGGGGGCGTATGCTGTGCCGTTTTTGTTGAGTACCGAATCGGGCGATATGGCTACGCTGTATAGTTATATGGCGATGATTAATGCCGGAATTCTTGCCGTAGCAGTCTTTCGATACTGGAAACCTGTTTACTACGCTGCTTTCACATTGACATGGTTGATTTATGCGGGTTGGTATGCGATGGACTACCAGCAAGCAACGGATTTCGGAACGGCATTGACCTTTCTGACTGTGTTTTTTGCGATTTTTTATGCGACATTTTTAGCCTATAAATTACTGAAAAGTGAAAAATTTGACATCGTTGATATTATCTTTTTACTAACCAATTCTTTTATCTTTTTTGGTTTGGGATACTCCATGTTGGATGGACACCCTACTTGGGGCAAATATCTTGGATTATTCGCCCTCATCAATGCCTTGATACACTTCGTTGTTAGTGTTGTTATTTATTATAAAAAACTGGTAGACAGGAATTTATTTTATGTGGTATCGGGTTTGGTATTGGTTTTTATTACAATGGCGATTCCTATCCAATTGGATGGTAATTGGGTGACATTACTGTGGGCAGGCGAGGCGGCTTTATTGTTCTGGATAGGTAGGACAAAGGGCGTGGCTATCTATGAAATTTTGTCTTATTTTTTGATGATTTTGGCATTTGCAAGCTTGCTACAAGATTGGGAGAGCGTATATCTAAATTTTTTCGGAAGCGACTCAACCACAACTCCTATTTTTAATATTCGTTTCCTTAGCTCGGTGTTATTTATTGCGGCTTTTGGTTTTATTTTTTATCTCAATAATAATGAAAAATATAAATCGGCAATAGATGAAAGACATGGTTTGACGCAGTTGGCGAGCTATGCCCTAGCGGGTATTTTATTGTTTGTAATTTACATGACATTCAGGTTGGAAATCAGCGAGTATTTCAATCAATTATACACTGCTACCACGACAAAAGAGCCCGGTCAGTATCGCCCGGCTAACTATAGCATTCAACTTTTTAAAACCATTTGGCTGGCAATTTACTCATTATTATTTCTAACAATTTTATCTTTTTTAAATATTAAAATTTGGAAAAATAAATTATCAAATCAAGTTAATGTTGGTTTGAATACGGGGGCTACTATAATTTTACTAACCTCAGGGCTTTTGGCATCAAGCCAATTACGGGATAATTATTTGGGTGGAAATTTAGCAAAATATTATGATGTAGGGAGTTTTGCTATTGCCATTCGATATATTTTCCTTATGGCTTTCATAGGTTTTATGTATGTTTTCCATCAATTAGTTCGGCAAAATTATATCAAAGATTTGTACCCCAAATTTGAGATTTTACTACACATTTGCATCGTGTGGATATTGAGTAGTGAGTTGATTCACTGGATGGATATGGCACATTCTACACAATCTTACAAGCTCGGATTGAGTATTCTCTGGGGCGTTTACTCGTTGATAGTTGTTGGTTTAGGTATTTGGCAAAAGAAAAAATACCTGCGTATCGCGGCGATTGTGCTGTTTGCCATTACTTTAGTCAAATTATTCGCATACGACATCGCACACCTCAATACGATTTCCAAAACTATTGTTTTTGTATCGCTCGGTGTATTGCTTTTGATTATTTCATTTTTATACAATAAGTATAGTGATTCGTTAATTGGTGATTCGTGATTTGTTAACAGCATTGACCATTAATTAGGCAGCACTGTTAAGTGCGAAATATCGGTAGCTTTTTTGGGATGAAAATTCGTTTTGAGTGCCTTTAGGTAATCAATATTGCGAACCTAAAGGCTCGCTTGTCGTATTTTTATTG
>JAHDEO010000419.1 GCA_020628725.1 Saprospiraceae bacterium | reverse complement strand
TAGTGAAAGAAATTAAATAAATTCGACAGTTATGCGCCGTAATTTTTTCTTCTAAAGAATTTTTAAAAACCGATTATAGCCGAGCTACATGAGGATTTTTAAAGGTTTTTTAGAAGGAAAAAGAACAAGCATAACTGTCGAAGTTATTTTGTTTCTTTCACTTAACTCAAGTTACGGCTTGTCGAGTTGCGAGTTGCTAAAAATACGCAGTTATCGTTAGTTTGGTAACTCGAAACCCGTAACTCGCAACTCGAATTATTATTCACGGTCGTCCCCTTTTTCAATCCAAATATACGCAGAAGCCACAAAAAATCCAATTCAATAGGTTGTCAACGATTCTATCTTAACTTCAAACATTTTACAAGTCCAAAACTTTCTATTCCACAATTATATTATCATAAAACAAAATTTTACTGTTAAAAAAAATACAGAATTAATGAAAAAATTCTAACTTGGCTTATTATTCAAATTTAAAATTGAGGAAAAAGATACAAGATAAAGAGTGGGAAAGTTAATTTCTCCTTTTAACTAAGCAGTAAGCATTGAACAACAACTTATTATCAATTTATTTAAATCGAAAGCAATAAAAATCGTATTATCAATTAATTTTAAAAAATTCTCTCATTCAATCTTGTACTTCCTGTCTAATCATTTGGCATTATGAAAAGAAGAATTTACACGCTACTTTGCAGCCTGACCTTGATGATGTTGAGCGTCACCGTTTACGCTCAAACAACGGTCAACGGAACGATAAAAGACCAATTTGGACCGCTTCCGGGCGCAAATGTGGTCATTGACGGTACTACTTCAGGTACATCTACCGATACTAATGGTAATTTCAGCCTGACAAGCAATGAGCCACTTCCATGGAAATTACGTGTCACTTACGTAGGTTACGAAGACCAAGTCATTGATGTCGCAGATGGTTCCCGTCTAAATGTCGAATTGAAAGAAGCAGGTGTTTTAATCGGCGAAAATGTCGTTATTTCCGCTTCGCGTAAGCGTGAAAAAGTACAGGAAGCTCCTGCGTCTATATCGGTCATTTCGGCGCGCAAACTCGAAGCGAGTCCCAATGCCACCACTGACCCGACGCGAAATCTCATCAGCACACCGGGCGTACAAATTCAGCAGCAATCTGCCAACCGTATCAATATTTCAATGCGTGGCGGTGCGGGTTTATTTGGTACATCTGTATTTCCGATTATGGATTATCGTAGCTTGGTCGGTCCGGGTATCGGTACCTTCCAAACGGACGGGGCAGGACTCAGCAATATTGACCTTCAACGTATTGAGGTAGTACGCGGACCGGGTTCGGCACTCTACGGACCGGGTGTGACGCAAGGCGTCGTACATTTTATTACCAAAAACCCAATTGATTTTCCGGGTACAACTGTCGAGTTGATGGGGGGAGAATTGAATACTTTTGGCGGTGCTGTACGACATGCTACCAAAGTCAGCGACAAATTTGGTTTTAAAATCAATGCTCAGCACCGACAAGGTAATGAGTTTACGCTTGACCCCTTGGATTCGCTTGATGCATTACAAATTGCCAAATTTACCACTACGGGTATCTTCCAACCCGGTGTCAGCCCGGAGGGATATGTAGACCCGACCCTTCCTGCCGAACCACTATTGACTTTTGAAGACTTAGACCCGGACGGCGATGGGAATCCTATGCAAAATGACTGGTCCAATTCAGCCATCAATGCTACTTTAGAATTTCGCCCAAAGGATAATCTCGGCATCACCGTTTCGGGCGGTATGAATCAGGCATCCTCTGTATTTTACAATGAGCAAGGCGAAGGACTTGCACAAGCCACAGAGTTTTGGGGACAAGCGCGAATGCAGGCAGGTGGGCTTTTTGCACAGGTATTTGGGGTAGCAAATGATGGCGGTTCGAAGGAAAGACCCACATTTTTGTACCAAACGGCTGCTCGTTCACCTATTGCCCGTACCCAACTCGAAGGACAATTACAATATAATTTTGATGCAAAAAAATTCCTAAACTCGAACTGGACAGTAGGAGCAGATTATCGTTTTGCAGGGCAAGATACCGAAAATCTGGTCTATGGCAGAAATGAAGATGACGACTCTTATTCTGTAATTGGCGGATATGTTCAAGGTAAATTTGAACTGACCAATCAACTGGATGCTGTACTCGCCGCACGCTACGACCAATTTAATTTTATTGATGAAGGTGCCTTCGCGCCTCGTGCGGCATTGGTCTATAAAGTCAATCCGCAGCACACCGTCCGCGCATCATACAATCGCTCTAATACGACTGTTTCCAATCTACAGTTAAATATTGACTTCCCTTTGAGTACGATTATTCCGGGTGGTTTTGATGTATGGCTGCATGGTAATAAAGAAGTTCGCGCATTTGCGGACAATCCAATGATTCAGTGGTTCAATCCTGATATTCCGGCGGTACCTGTTGGTGCACCCGGCTTGCCTACAGGCGTACCTTATGCCTCTGTAGCTGCCCCTACCAATGCCGCTATCATTGCCGGCTTGATGGCTGATCCGATGACTGCGCCACTTGCACCTATCATTGAGGCAGTATTAGCAGGTATCGACCCGACTACACTTGGCTTTACAGGCTCCCTTTCAGATGGTTTCAACATCTTCGACGGTACGCCATTAAGTCCAATTGATGCGCCGCTTTCCACTGTCAGTACAGAAGATGTATTTGAGATTGGTTATAAAGGACTTGTCGCCGAAAAACTCGGTATCAGCTTCGACGTTTATCGCGTTACGCAGCGCAATAATTCGCAGTTTACGGCGATTTCTCCTGCTTATAGATTCAGCGGCTTAGAGAATTTGCCCGGCGATTTGGGTACTGCCGTTTCGGGTGCGATTGCCGAACCTTTGGTACAAGCACTTATCGCTCAAGCCGGAATGCCCGAAGCACAAGCACAAGCTACAGCAGATGCCTTATTGCCTGTTATTGGGGGAGCATACACCTTAGGTGGCGATGCTTTTATCAATACACCGTTGTTTGAGGGTGGTCCTACGCTTACACAATTGGTCGCTGCTTTGCCATTCCATGCTACTGTACCCACCATAGGTACACCCGACAATGGCGTAACGCACCTTACGGCAGGTTATCGTACATTTGACAAGCGTACCTTTTACGGTGCAGATTTAGGACTCGAATATTTCGTGAATCAAGATTTATCATTCTTCGGAAATTATTCTTGGATAGATAGAAATGAATTTGACCAATTGGTCGTCGGATTTGAAGAAAACGGACCACTTCAAAGTAATCTCAATATTCCCAAAAATAAATTCCGCTTAGGGGTTAATTATACGCCTCCAACCGGATTCAGAGGGAATATTTCCTTCCAACACGACGATTCTTACTTTGCTAATGCCGGTCAATTCGCAGGTAATACCGACCCGCGTAATTTGTTTGATGCAGCCGTCGGGTACAAGTTTGATTTCGGTTTAGGAATTGACTTAACTGCCACCAATGTACTTGATACTGAATACCGCTATCTACCCAATATGCCAAAAATCGGACGACGATTCTTGGCTAAATTGACTTATACGATTGGGGATAAGTAATTGGTAATTAGTTAAATAGTGATTAGTGACTGGTGATTGGTTTTTTCGTTTAAATAAATTGCGAAAAAACCAATCACTAATCACCAGTCACTAATCTAATCACTAAATAATGTTCTACACGCTTTCCGTTCTTCTTCTCATCTTAGTGACTGCCGTTGCTTTCCTATTAATCACAGGTCGGCAAGCACTGCTCCCCAAACACATACTTACACGTATCGCTGAAATCCAACAAACGGACATCCCTTCACTCATCACAGCAGGAACAGGAACAGCTAAAAACGGTGATATAGAAATTTTCTACCAAACTATCTCCAACGACAATCCAAAGGGTAATATATTGCTTGTCAATGGATTGAGCCATCCGATGTTTACTTGGACACAGGAGTTTTATCAGCCTTTTATAGATGCGGATTATCGCGTCATTCGCTTTGATAATCGTGGATTGGGGCAGAGTGATTGGATGAGAAATTGGTCGAAACAAAACGCCTATACATTGGAAGATATGGCTACAGATGCCGTTGCCGTATTGGATGATTTGGGTATTGAAAAAGCACACATCATAGGCGCATCTATGGGAGGAATGATTAGCCAGCGATTGGCAATTAGTCATAGTGAGCGTGTGAAGTCGTTGACGTCGATTATGTCTACATCACATTATTTTGACAAAACAGAAAAAAATACTTCCTTTCAATTTTATCGCGATATGGCGATGATTTATTTGGTCTATCGTCGCAATCTCCAACGCGAAGAAAACAAAGTCAAACTCCACGTTGCCATCCAACGCATCTTACGTGGTAAAGGCGATTACGAATTTGACCACGAAACATCCATCCGCAATGCTTTCAACGAGGTTCGGAATCGGCGCGGCTTCCATGCCCGTGCTGCCGACCAACATCAAGAAGCCATTCGTCTCTCCGGTTCGCGTTACGAGGAATTAGATGAGATAAATGTACCAACTTTGGTCATTCACGGGACAGACGACCCTCTGATTTTACTTGGACAAGGAAAGAAATATGCCGAGCAAATTCCCAATGCTAAAACACTATATATCAAAGGCATGGGACATGATATGCCGTCAAAATATTTACCACAAATTCATACTGCTATCCTAAAAAACATAGAAGCCTCCAATTTACAGCCCACCAACGTATAATGGTTCAAGTTGCGAACAACTTGAAAAATTCCAAATCCCAATTTTAGTATGTTTCAAACTTGTTTTATTGGAATTTATCCGGATAGATATCGAGATGAAATTTGGGATTTGTTCAAGTTCGCGGATTTATTCGCAACCTGAGTTAATGGCACGTTAGTTGATTGACTAATTTGGTTATATTTTTATTTAGAAAAATATTTTATATGATTTTTAAATAAAACAAAAAACATTGAACTGCTCATTATTAATCAACTTAAATAAGATATATGAAACGTGTTTTTGCTCTTTTTTTAATGATATTTTGTGCAACACTTACTTTTGCACAATCGCCGGAAGCATGGACGGCTTATGAAAAAGCCCGTTATCAATATAATGCTCAAAATTACGACGACGCCATCCCGCATTTGGAGGAAGCCGTAAAACTTTCCCCCGATTTTTATAATGCCTATCAAATGATGGCAAACGCCCATCATCAACTTGGTAACACAAAAAAAGCATTAGTAAATTATCAAAAAATAATCGATAAAAAAGACCTCGACGAAAAAGCATGGTACAACATCGGGCTTTTGTATGTTGATGACAAGCAAGAGGAAAAAGCATTGGAAGCATTCAAAAAAGCCACAGAGATAAATCCTAATTATCAAAAAGCAAAGTTTCAAATCAACTTACTGGAGGAAGGTCCTGCTATCAATCCGGCTTTACGCACCGCCATTCACCTATACAAACAGCGCAAATACCAAGAAGGACTGGATGAAACATATAATATCAAAGCCGACGATATAGATGCTGATGTGTATTACTGGCGCGGCAATTTTTTGAAAAAATTGAATAAGAAAACAGAAGCTATTGAGCAATATATGGAAGCCGTCAAATGGAACGATAATCACGGTGAAGCTCATGCTCAATTGGGTGTATTACATTTTCGGAAGAAAAATTACGAAGAAGCTTATACCTATCTGGCTAAGGCTTCTGACTTGAATCCCGACGACCAAGAACTGATGCATGATGCCGGCACTTCGGCGTATTATTTAGGAGAATATTTGCAAACAATTGATTGGCTCACCAAGTATTTGAAGAAAAACCCGGAGGGTAGAGCAGCGCATTATCGCCTTGCGGCTGCATACTCTGAAATGGACTACGAAGCCCTTGCTTACCAACATCTTCAAACCTCTGCCGACTTGGGCTATCCGCTAGCAATACAGAGAATGGAGGAGGGTTTCAATGAGTATAAAAAGATAGATTACACCTCTTCCACTGAGCGTGTTACCGTCACGAGAGGACGAAAAGGTACGCTCAACGTTGATGAGCAAAGACCCGAAGCCGATGGAAAGAAGATGACCAAAAAAGAACTCAAAGCCGCCAGAAAGAGAGCTAAGAAAGCCGCGAAAAAAGCACGAAAAAGAGGTTGAATATGAGGAAATAAGTTGCGGAATCTATGCTTTTTAATATGGATTCCGCGAAATATGACTTGGATAAATTGCGGAATCTATGTACTTTCGTATAGATTCCGCAATTTATTTTTATGATTGGACGAGAAAAAGAAATTGAAATACTTCGCAAGGCATATACTTCCGACAAGCCCGAACTCATCGCTGTCATCGGCAGAAGACGAGTTGGCAAGACCTATTTAATCCGTCAATTTTTCGAGGGGAAAATGGATTTTGAAATGACGGGGTTGAAAGACGGCAATAAAGAACAACAACTTCGCAATTTCACATACAGCCTTCGTGATGCTCAAAAGTCTAAGGAACTTCCCG
>JAHDEO010000418.1 GCA_020628725.1 Saprospiraceae bacterium | reverse complement strand
TTTTGCAGTATTTGGTAAAAAATGGGCTGCATATTATTTCGTTTAAGGAGATTTTACCGACTTTGAATGAGATTTTTATTAAGCAAGTCAACTAATTCAAGCACTTATTTCTTCGGTCTGACGGGCAAGGCACTCATCATACATTTCTTGTCCGCGCATCCAAAAATGGGTAGGGATTTTAAGGGCTTTTTCAAAAGCTTCGGCTAAGTCTTGTGTGATTGAGCCTTTTTCATTGACAATATCTAAAATCACCGCTTCATCCACATTGATTTCTTGTGCAAACTCTTCAGGACTTTTGCCCATTTCTTCGAGTTTATCGCTGAGAAATGCGCCGGGATGTGTCATGGTGGTTGGGTGATATTCATTTATTGAAACAGACATAATTTTTGCATTTAGTGATAATCTGTAATTTCGGTAATTCTGACACCTCTGATTTCCAACCAAATATATCTACCGTGTTCATCAGTCGGAATCGGGTCTTCATGTGGAACAAATATCAAACGATAAGGTTAGTCGAGGTCGCAAGCCCACTCGCCTTTTCTATCTCCGATTAATTCGTGGAAATTGCCTTCTACATATCTGACATCTTCCAACGTCTCCGCAATCCTCAAAGCATCTATTCGCCGCTTTATTTTTTTGCCGTGAACTTTACCGTATTTCGCTTTCAGCTTGTTCTCATCATGGGCTATTTTGCCCAATTTTTTGTCTTTAAACGTGATGTTCATACCAAAGATACAGGTTTTTAGTGTGCATGTCAATGTAAAGATAGCATTTGCCAATCATTATTATTGATTATATTTGCAAAGATAAAATAACACAAAACCCGCGTACCACTCGCGCACTAAACTCGATACTCGCAACTCGATACTAACATATGAGCCAACTCGCCCTACAACTCATCCAACAAGAAAAAGCAGCCAAAACCGGCTTCCTCGAACTCGGTAACTGCGGACTCACCCCCAACAACCCACTTCTACAAGACGTATGGGATGCCTTGAGCGAACTGACCCATTTGGAGACTTTGATTTTGAGTAATGAGTGGTTAGAATTGGATGAAACAGAAGTCAATTGGTTTCCTGCGAGAAATAGCCAAAATAAAGGAAAAAGAAATCTATTAGA
Organism: Saprospiraceae bacterium; assembly: GCA_020628725.1. Taxonomy (GTDB): domain Bacteria; phylum Bacteroidota; class Bacteroidia; order Chitinophagales; family Saprospiraceae; genus JAHDEO01. The sequence continues at coordinate 5,361 of JAHDEO010000418.1, read as the reverse complement.
CGAGATACCGATTCAGATAGCTAATTTGGTGCATTTGAGAAAGTTGGTCATTTCAGGAAATTGGCATGGCGATAAACATAAATGGAAAATTCAGCAATTAGAAAATTTGCCGTCAAGCATTTTAAAGCTTGATGTTAGTGGTAATAAAATTTCTAAGTTGGAAAACTTACCAGAAAACATCGCAATGCTTTGTATTTTTGGCAACCGAATTACTCAATTAGAAAATTTACCACAAAGTATTTCAAACCTTTCTGCCAGTAATAACAAAATTTCCAAGTTAGAAAATTTACCAGAAAATGTCTCAATACTTAATGTTTATGGAAATCGAATTACTCGGATAGAAAACTTACCAGAAGACATTATTAAACTTTCTATTGGTAAAAATAAAATCACTCAAATAGAAAATCTCCCACAAAATATTTTTTATCTTGATATTAGTAACAACCAAATCACATTATTAAAAAATCTACCAAAACACATTTCATATTTAAACATTTCCAATAATAAAATTAAAGACTTAACTCCTTTGCTACCTTATATAAAAAATAAGGAAAATTCCCCAAAAATTGTAAATGAAGACTCCGGTTCAGAGAAATACGAAATTAGAGTTTACAAAAATCCCATTGAAATTCCACCCAAAGAATACATAGAACAAGGCACCAAAGCCATCCTCCGCTACTTCGAAGAATTAGAAAAATCCGGCGAAATCCAAGTCAAAGAAGCCAAACTATTATTGACGGGCAGTGGCGAGGTCGGCAAGACCTCCCTCCGCTATCGCCTCAATGACAAAACCCGTCCGCTACCCGAGCAAGATGAGCGCACACGGCAGGTGGATATTGACCCGTACCGCTTCGCGCTACTGCCCGAAGGCGAGTTTACGGCGCATATTTGGGATTTTGGCGGACAGCACATCATCCATCATTTTCACCGTTTTTTTATGAACGACAGTGCCTTGTACCTCTTGATGACCGAGACGAGCAAAGACAACAAGGACGATTTTGATTATTGGCTGCAAACCATCAAACTCTACGGCAAAGACAGCCCGATACTATTTGTACAAAACCAAAAATACGGCATGCCCCGCCCCTTGGACATCCGCCCCTTCAAAGAGCATTTCAACATCCGGGGCGACCTCTTTGAAGTCAATCTCAAGACCAATGAAGGCTTGGACGCGCTCGAAAAAGCCATCCAATACCACATCCAAAACCTGCCGCATACGCAGCGCACCATTCCGCGCAGTTGGTTGGGCATCCGCGAGGCACTCGAAGGGCGCAGGGCGGCATCGGGCGGCTACATCACCTACGACGAATTTCGCGGGATTTGCACCGCACAAGGCATCACCGAGCGCATCAAAATGGAAGATGTCGGGCGGTTTTTGCATCGCTTGGGCGTGATATTGTGGTATGCCGACAATCCCGTTTTGCGCCAAAAAATCATCCTCGAAAGGCACTGGGCGACGGAGGGCGTATTCAAACTCGTCTTTGATGCGGACATCCAACAGACGGGCTATTTCAGTTTCGACCAAGCCCAAAAACTCTGGGATTTCGACCAAGCCTACTGCCACCACGCCGAAGATTTGATTGAATTGATGCGCGAATTTAAGGTCTGTTTTCCCTGCAAACACGTCGAAAAACAGTACATCATCCCGGCATTGCTGACGGCTACTGCCCCCGAAGTCGCGTGGCTATCCGATACCCGCATGACCGTCGAATACCACTACCCGACCATCCTGCCGCGTGGTTTGGTCAATTACCTCACCGCCGAAATGTACACCCTCATCGCCGACGACACCCACGCATGGAGCGCAGGCGTATGGCTGCACACGACCAATGCCCAAGCCAAAATCGAAGAAAACCAATACCACCGAAAAATCAAAATCACCGTAGCCGGCGCACAACACCGCGAACTTTTCGGCAGCATCAAAAATACGCTCGACAGCATCCACAAAGATTATCCGGGCATGTCGCCCAAATTGATGATTCCTTGTGTGTGCGATACCTGCGCCCCCGCCCCGCAACATGAAAAAGAGTATTACGAGTATGATAAAATTGTCCTTAGATTGGAAAAGGGTAAACGAACTGTCGAATGTGATGTAAGTTACGATAATGTTCCGGTGGAGCAATTGTTGAATCACGTTTTGCGTCGCGAGGATTACGACAAAAATTATCAAGTACCAAAAATTATGAAAAAAGTATTTTTCTCTTATTCAAAAAAAGACAAAACCCTGCGCGATGAATTGGATAGATTTTTAGCTTCACTGAAAAGCAGAATTGCGACTTGGCACGACCGCGACATCATGCCCGGTGCCAAATGGGACGATAAAATCAAAGCTGAATTGAATGATGCGGATATTGTATTGTGTTTGGTCAGCGCAGATTTTTTGGCAACCGATTATATCATGGATGTCGAACTGCCGATTATGTTGGAACGCTATCAAAAGGGTGAATTGCAGGTCATTCCGATTATTTTGCGTCCTTGTGGTTGGCAATATACCATACTTTCGGAGTTCAACGCCTTGCCCGAAAAAGCAACACCCATCACGCAATACGATAATAAAGACGCGGCTTATTTGGAGGTGTTGAATGGCATCAATCGTGTAATTGAAGCCGCGACCAATCCTTAAAAATAATGCGTCATACCGAACTCGATTCGGACCTGTCCCGCAACTTGATTCGGGAATCTGCCGAGTCTTGGCAAGATGCCAAACGGTAGCTTCTATCTCCAAAATACCCAAACCAAAACGTCTTGCTGAACTCGTTTCAGCATCTCCTGAACGATAAAAAACCAATGTTGGACAAAGTATACGATTCGTTGTTTCTGATTGAAATACAGAATTTTAGCTCACATTCAATATCCTGCTTGCCGTCTGGGAGATTCTGAAATAAATTCAGAAAGACGTTCTGGTTTGGGAGTGTGGGCTTAGAAATGGATTTATTTCATTGACAATTAACACCTAACACTTTAACTAAATTTCACCTTACGCATACGCGATAGCTATCGGGATTTTGGGCGCAAGAGAGCGATTTCAAACTAAATCTCCTACCTGACATTGTGCCATCCCGATAGTTATCGCGGACAGCAGATTCCCGAATCAAGTTGCGGGACAGGTCCAAATCGAAGTTTGGAATGACGGTTGATTTTTAGGTTTTTGAAAATGAGAAATTTAGCGGATATTTGCAGCTTAAACTATCATCCGTAAAAATCCGTTAAACCAGTATCATCCGTACTCCCATCCAAAAAAGAATCACTAACTAAATGTCACAAACAAAAAAGAACCAATTCGGCACATCCCCCGTATTTTTCACCGCTATCTCTACGATATTGGGTGCGGTCATGTTTTTGCGATTTGGCTATGCGGTGGGCAATGTTGGTCTGCTGCTTACCTTCGGAATTATCCTGATTGGTCATGCGGTGACGATACCGACGGCGATGGCACTCGCCGAGATTGCCACCAATCAAAAAGTAGAAGGCGGTGGCGAATATTTCATCATTTCGCGCTCCTTTGGTTTGGTCATTGGGGCAACGATTGGCGTGGCTTTGTACTTTTCGCAGGCGATTAGTGTGGCGTTTTATATCATTGCATTTGCGGAGGCGTTTAAGCCACTGTCGGCGTACTTTGTCGAAAATTACGACATGGCTCGTCGAACGCAAACAAACTGTCGCAATCCCCGCCCTGTTTTTGCTGACGGCGGTGGTACTGACCAAAGGCGCGGATTTGGGCGTGAAAATGCTCTACGCGGTAGTCGTCACGCTCACTTTTTCTTTGATAGCTTTCTTTTTCGGCTCTACGGATTACGCTGCCAATGAAAGTCCGACCATCGTACAAAAAGTTGCCAATCCTGATAATTTCTTTATTGTTTTTGCGATAATTTTTCCGGCATTTACGGGCATTACGGCGGGCGTGGGCTTGTCGGGTGATTTGAAAAACCCGAGTCGTTCTATTCCATTGGGTACGCTTGCGGCTACGATAGCGGGGATGGTTATTTACTGTTTTATCGCGCTCAAACTGTGGTCATCTGCTTCGCCCGAAGCATTGGCAGATACCGAGCGATTGGTCATGTCGGACATCGCATGGCAAGGTTGGTGGGTCATTCCGGTGGGTTTGGCTGCGGCAACGATTTCCTCGGCGTTGGGTTCGCTAATGGTCGCGCCGCGTACCTTACAGGCGATTGCGCGAGACGAGGTATTGCCCAACACCAGCATGAATCACTGGCTCTCACGCGGCGCGGGTAAGGGCGACGAACCTTTCAATTCTTCACTGATTACGATTGCGATTGCGTTCTTTTTTATCGTGATGGGCGATATTGATTTTGTGGCGCAAATCATTTCGATGTTCTTTATGCTGACCTATGGTTCCTTGTGTTTGATTTCGTTTTTACAGCATTTTGCCGCCGATCCTTCTTACCGTCCGACTTTCAAATCTAAGTGGTATTTGTCGCTGATGGGTGCGCTTGCTTGTTTGGGTTTGATGTTTTTTATGAACGCCATTTACGCGCTGTTGTCGCTGGTAATGATGGTCATTTTCTACCTGTTTATTTCGTATTATAATAAAGACAAACAAAATCTCGCGGTCATTTTTCAGGGGGCAATTTTCCAACTCAGTCGCCAATTACAAGTATTTGTACAAAAAACAGAAAAAGAACAAACCGCAAATTGGCGACCTTCGGTGGTCTGTATTTCACAGGATTCTTTCGAGCGAATTTCGGCTTTTGAATTGCTCGGTTGGCTATCGAAGCGATACGGCTTTGGTACGTATATGCACCTCATAAACGGCTACCTTTCCAAGCAAACGAGTGAAGAAGCACTATTGGCGCAAGAACGCCTCATCAAAATGGCGGAAACGAGCGATAGCAACGTTTACATTGATACGCTCATCAGTCCGTCATACACATCAGCGATAGCGCAAGTAGTACAATTGCCAGGTATTTCAGGAAAAGAAAATAATGCGCTTTTGTTTGAATTTTCCAAACAAGACCCGCAACATTTGGATGATTTGATCAATAATTTCAAATTGATGCGTACCGTCAATTTTGATGTGATGATACTCGGCAGCAGCGAGAAAGGTTTTGGTTTTAAACGCGCCATTCATATTTGGATGACTTCGAATGATTATGAAAATGCGAATTTGATGATTCTGTTGGCGTACATTCTCTTGGGACATAGCGAGTGGTCGAATGGCATGATTAAAATTTTCGCTCTACATCCTGAAGAATCATTGGAAGAGGAACGTGAGCGATTATTTGAATTGACGCGCTCTGGTCGCCTCCCGATTGCCTCGAAAAATATCGAATTGATTGCCCGTAAACCTGACGTTGACTCTAAAACAGTTATCAATGAAAAGTCCGGCGATGCCGATCTCAC
>JAHDEO010000417.1:3944-6503 GCA_020628725.1 Saprospiraceae bacterium | reverse complement strand
TGAACATCAAAATACAAAATCTCACCAAGCGATACGGCGCACAAAAAGCGGTGGATGACATATCGTTTGAAGTGAAAACGGGTGAAATACTCGGTTTTTTGGGACCCAACGGTGCGGGTAAAACCACCACGATGAAAATGATTACCAACTACTTAGAGGTACACGAAGGCGACATCATCATCGACGGCAAATCCGTAAAATCGCATGCCGGAACGCTCAAGCGACACATCGGCTACCTGCCCGAACACAACCCGCTGTACACCGAAATGTCCATATTGGATTATCTGTCATTTTGCGCGGCATTGCAGCAAGTACCCAAAGACCGCATCCCGGACCGTATCCGCGAAATGGTGCGCGTCTGCGGACTTGACCGCGAAAAACACAAAAATATCGGCGAACTCTCAAAGGGTTATCGTCAGCGCGTGGGCTTGGCGCAAGCGATGATACACGACCCCGAAATCCTCATCCTTGATGAGCCGACCACCGGACTCGACCCCAACCAAATCGTCGAAATCCGCGAACTTATCCGACAAATCGGACGACAGAAAACGGTCATCCTCAGCACCCACATCCTACCCGAAGTGGAAGCGACTTGCGACCGCATCCTCATCATTAATCGCGGTAAAATCGTTGCCGATGGTACTTCCGCTACCCTTCGCAAACAGGCGCAAGGGCAGGAAGTTCTCCGCGTCCGCATCGAAGAGGGCAACCATGAAGGGATTTATGCGGCTTTGCAAAATCTTTATACCACGCAATTGGTGGATGTTATTGATTCTGATACGAATTTCTTTGAAATTCAGTCGGTTACAGACATGTCCTCCAAACATGAGGTCTTCAAACTTTGCGTTGCAAACGGCTGGATATTGACCGAAATGACACCGTTTGAAACTAAATTGGAAGACATTTTCCGTGACTTAACATTGAATTAGTCGGCAGTCTATCAGTCCGCAGTCCGCCGCTTTAACGTGAAACAACTCGCGTACTAACGGCGGACTGCAGACTGACCAACTGCGGACAAAAAATTCACTCATTCAAAATTCACTCATTCACTCATTTTTTAATATATGAATCCAATCCTAACCATTACAAAACGCGAACTTGCGTCCTTTTTCGATTCGCTGATTGCCTACATTATGTTGGTGATATTTTTGGGCTTTTGCGGCTTTTTTACGTGGATGTTTGGCAGCGACATTTTTATGCGCGGACAGGCGGATTTGTACGTCTTTTTTTCGTGGGCGTACCTCTTGCTTTTTCTGTTCATACCTGCGCTCACGATGCGGCTTTTGGCAGAAGAAAAGCGCGTTGGTACTATCGAACTCCTCCTCACCAAAGCTGTCTCTGACCGCCAACTCGTCATCGGAAAATTCCTATCGTGTTGGCTCTTGATAATCATTGCTTTAGCCTTTACTTTGCCGTATTATTTCACCGTTGCTACGCTCGGCAATATCGACCACGGCGCGATATGGTGCGGCTATCTCGGCTTGATTTTGATGAGTGCGGCGCACATTGCTATCGGCTTATTTGCGAGTAGCATTACCAATAATCAAATCGTCGCCTTTCTACTCGCGCTCGTGATTGGTGGTTTGTTTCAATATATCTTTGGTTTTGTGTCGGGTGCGATGCCCGGTTTTCTTGGGCAAATCCTCAATTTTCTGGATTTCAACAGCCATTTTACCTCCATGATTCGCGGTGTGATTGATACGAAAGATGTGGTCTATTTCCTCTCGGTGACTGTGCTTGGTTTGTTGTTGACGGAGGTGAGTATTGGGCGTTTGAGAGCGTAACGTGGGTACGTAACACAGACATTCCTGTCTGTCCTGCGCCAATACTTAGTTGCTGATTATCAACAGATTATAATGACCTTCAGCAAAAGTTAATGTTTTCACGTATATTTGTTGAAAACGATATATTATGCAAATTAAAATAGAAAACTTCGGACCGATTAAGTCTTTTGATTTTGACTTGGATAAGGATTTTCATGTTATTTATGGGAAAAATAATATTGGGAAATCTTATGCAATGTCGGTGGTGTATATTGTGTTGAAGTTTATCCTTGATTCAGAAACAAGTTTAATGAGTAGAAATTCTATAATCCAAGAATTTGACTTCAACAGCAATGATTTCAGTGAAAACTTGAGAAAGGCGTTAGATAAAAACTCTGGCAAAAATTCATTTGATTTAACGGTAATTTTCAAGAATCTTCTCATAGACATATTACGTAATCATGTGTTTATAAATTTACGCGAATCTTTTAGAAATTCATTTTCAAAAGCTGATAACATACAAAACCATTTAAATAATGATAAATTCAAGATTACCATTGATTTAAACAAGCTTAAGTTTGACATAGTTTTAAATGACTCTGATGAGCTCATTATTCAGAATATTTTTTTTACTAAAAAAGTAACTGCCAACTTCTCAGAAAATAAAGAGGAGGTTAAAGATTCAGATAACGAACTTACATTTTATACAAATGGAATAAAAGATATAGGAATCTTATCAAGTAGACTCGGCTATCATTGTTTATTTCAAATTATTATTGCTTTCTCCAGAGTTTCT
>JAHDEO010000417.1:0-3934 GCA_020628725.1 Saprospiraceae bacterium | reverse complement strand
ATAGACGGCATCTTCTTTTTGCCTGCATCCAGATCTGGTTTGTACGACGGCATGAATATTTTCAGCCCTATTTTTGCGAAACTTGCTCAATCAAGACATTTAATTAATGAAAAAATAGAAATTCCTGCCTTATCAGAGCCTACTTCTGATTACTTTTTAAATTTATCAACTATTGATTCGTCTTTCAAAAAAGATGTTTATAGTGAATTTGCGGCTAAAATTGAGAAAGATATACTTGATGCTGAAATCGTATTTAATGATGAAAATAAAAAATTGGAGTATTTTAATCCAACCATAAAATTGAGATTGGATTTATCAGAAACCTCCTCAATGGTTTCTGAAATTGCGCCTATTGTTGCTCATTTGAAATACATTATAAAAGAAAGTGGGAATAATATGTACAGGAGGAATTCACCTCGTACAAAAATCCTTTTTATAGAAGAACCCGAAGCTCACTTACATCCTGAAATTCAAGTAAAACTAACAAATATTTTCACTGAATTAATTAAGCACAACATCAAAATCGTATTAACCACACATAGCAATTATATTTTTAACAAAGTAAATAACTTAATATTAGCCAATGAATTAAACACCGAAAAAATCGCTAATTATCATATTATCCAAACAAATGAAGGCAGCATTGTGAAGGATGAAGAAAACTTAACAGATGCAGGAATTACGGATGAAAACTTTGCAGATATAGCACAACAATTATATAATGAACGCCTCGAAATCCTCCACCAAGACTAATTATGGAACTGTTAAACCAACTGAAGCAAGAAGCGACAATTACCGACTTTTTTCGCCCCGAATGTGAGGATGAAGGTATTTGTATTGAGGTAGATGAAGATATTGATGAGAATAGTATTTTGATTATCAAACCGGACGATTATTACAATTCGCTGAATTTGGACAAAACACCTGCATCAGTTGATTGCTTGATTATTCAATATTGCGAAAGTGGGATTTACAAAATTTATTTGATTGAATTGAAAAATTTCAAAAACGCACGACAGATTGACAACAAGAATCTCATAGAAAAATACAGAACAACATTATTCGATTTTATCAGTGACAGATACCGACATATTTTTAATGAATTTGAATTTAAAACCTATCTCTGGTTATGCGCCGGAAAAGTTACAGACGATAAAATCAGAAATTATAGTTTAGATTTTTTGTTGAGTTTAGACCATATAAAATTCAGAGGTTTATGGCTTGGTGTGTATGGTTTTCCACCTGTTCCGACCATTAAATCTTGTTAATTTTTTACGAAAAATAATAAGCAAATAAAATAATAATTGTTAGTGAACTCCACGTATGTTTGGTAATTTTGTGTCCTTCGTGCGCTACGTGGTTCAAATAGGAAAAGAACAATGAAAAACACCACAACCATACTCTTAATCACCGCCATTATCATAGTCGTTAATGTGCTGTCTAACAGGATATTCCACCGCTTCGACTTGACTGAAAACGGGGAATACACCATGAGCAAAGCCACCAAAAACATCCTCCGCAACCTGAACGAGCCGGTGACGGTAACGGCGTATTTTACGGAAGATTTGCCACCGCAATATGCCAAGCACAAACGCGATGTGCAAGACATGCTCATGGAGTACAACAGCATTTCGGGCGGCGATGTAGCTTACGAATTTGTAGACCCGCTCACCGATGAGGCGAAGGAACAGGAAGCTGTCCAAAACGGCATCCAACCTGTGCTGGTCAACATGCGCGAGCGCGACCAAGTCAAACAGCAACGGGTCTACATGGGCGCAGTGCTGCAAATGGGCGACGAGAAAGATGTGATTCCCTTCATTGAGCCGGGCGCGGCAATGGAATATTCGCTTTCGCGCAGTGTCAAAAAACTCGCGGTGCTGGACAAACCTTCCGTCGGATTGGTGCAGGGACACGGTGAACCGAGCTTGCAGGAAATGGTGCAGGTGTATCAGGAATTGAGTATTCTGTATAGCCTTCAACCCTTGCAACTGGACGAAAATATCCCGCCGCAATACAAGACAATTGCGATAGTTGCGCCGAAGGATTCTATTCCGATAAATCACTTTGCAGTCTTGGATGAATTTCTTGGACGCGGGGGCAATATTTTTATTGCTAACAACGCCGTTGAGGGTGATTTCAGTACGGCGCAAGGTATGGCTCTGACGACCGGATTGGAAGGTTGGTTGCGCGATAAAGGATTGGTGATTGAGAACTCCTTTGTGACCGATTCCCAATGTGGTTCGATTACGGTATCGCGTGGTGGTGGCGGCTTTTTTAATATGCGCCAACAGGTGCAATTCCCTTATTTACCGACGATTACGAATTTTGCCGACCACCCTTTGAGTAAGGGCTTGGAGCGTGTGACGCTGCAATTTGCCAGTCCGATGAGCTTTACGGGCGATACGTCGGGCGATAAGCAATTTACACCGATTGCCTACTCATCGAAGAAGTCGGGAACGGCGAATGTACCGCTACAATTCGACGTAATGAAGCAATGGACTGACCGCGATTTTCCTTTGCAAAGTTTAGTTGTGGGCGGCGTATTGGAAGGTAAATTTATAGGCGATGCACTCGCTAAAATTGTGGTCATCGGCGACGGCGATTTCGCCACCAATGGCTCCGGTCAGCAACAACAACGCCTCCAACCCGACAACGTCAATCTCATGGTCAACAGCATAGATTGGCTCTCTGACGATACCGGACTCATTGACCTCCGCACCAAAGGCGTGACCTCCCGCCCAATCGAGCAACTCGAAGACGGACAAAAGACGATGTATAAGTATCTGAACTTTCTGTTGCCCGTTGGTTTGGTGATTTTGTACGGCTTTATTCGCGCTCAACGTAGGCGGGCAAGGCGCATGAAGCGGATGCAAGAAAGTTATGCTTAAAATGTACAGGCGACTTCAGTCGCCATGTCTTAGTAATTCATTGATAATCAAATTTTTACATGGCGATTAAAATCGCCTGTACTATTATGAACAATAAAGTATTATTTCTAATTCTTGCCGTATTACTCGGCATATTTTTACTATCAAAAGTATTAGATACCGGCAAACGCACCAAGAGTTTCAATTCAGAACTCATCGCTGTAGATACGGCTAAAATCACCTCAATCACCCTTTATCCAAAGGCAGATAATCACGCCGAAGTCCGCTTGGAAAAATCCGGCAATACATGGTCAGTCAAGCGAGGGAGTGAAAACTATACTGCCGACCAAGCCGCTATCAATGCCTTACTACCGGGCCTTGCCGAAACAAAAGTCAAACGCCTCGTAGCCCGCAGCAGCGATAAGTGGGAACAGTACGAAGTCACCGACTCGCTCGGTACGCGCGTGCAGGTGAACGTAGGCGGAAAATCACTCGCAGATTTTGTGGTCGGTAAATTCAATTTCCAACAACAACCGCAGAGTATGACCTCTTTTGTTCGCAAGAGCAAAGAGGACGATGTGTTTGCAGTGGACGGCTTTTTGAGTATGGCTTATAATCGCGGCTTGGATGCTTGGCGTGACAAGTCTTTTGTGAGTGTAGAGCCGGAAAATATCACCCGCTTGGAGATGACCACACCCGACGGTTCGACGACTTATGAAAAGACGCTCAACGGCTGGTCGGCGAATGGTACGGCATTGGATTCGCTCAAAATATCGAATTATTTAAATGGATTTAAAAGCATGAAAATCAGCACCTTCGACAAATTATTTGAGGACGGCGCACCAAGTCACCAACTCACTATTTCGGGGAATAATATGTCTCCAATCGAAGTCATTTGCTTTGAAGGAAAAGAGGAAGGTACTTACATTTTAAATTCGAGTCAACACAAAAATAATTGGGCAGGAAGTAATGCCGAGGGTTTGTTTAAGAATATTTTTACAGATGCGTTGGAATTATAACTCCGTCAATATTGGGCATAGATTTCCAAATATCCCTTATCACAAAAG